>DASXXY010000150.1:0-8725 GCA_036502805.1 Gaiellales bacterium
TGGCGCTGCTCTCATTCCTGCCGCTCATCCCGATGCTGACGCTCCTGGCTGTGGAGTGCGTCGCGCTCGGTGATCTCGCGCGCGAGTTCGACATCGAGTTACGCGCGCGCGACTACGCGCGCCTTCTGCTCGGCGCTCTCCCGTATCAGGTCGTGCTCGCAGTGGCTGCGGTGCGGGCCACGCTCCGCGAGGCCTTCGGCATCGGGCACTGGGAGAAGACGGATCACTCGGGAGCGCACCTATGAGCACGGCGGTCGAGCGACCGTTCACCGACGACGCCGCGGCTCTCGAACGCGAGCTCGTCCTCACGAGAGATCGCGTCGGCCTCGGGAGGATCGCTGCGATCTTCATGCCCCTCGTGCTCGTCGGGTTGACAACGGTCGTCCATCTGATCGGCTTCGCGCGCTCGCCGATGTTCTTCGACGACGAGGGCACCTACGCATCGCAGGCGTGGTCGGTGACCCACCTGCACGCGCTCGCGCCCTATACCTACTGGTACGACCACCCGCCGGTCGGGTGGCTCATCCTCGATCTCTTCGAGCCGCTCGCCCGGGCGGCCGGCGTGCACGGCTCGCTGGATCAGGCACGTGCTGTCATGGGCGGCGTCTACGCCATCACGGCGCTGCTCGTGTATGTCGTCGCGAGGCGCTTCGGCATCCGCGTGCAATTCGCGGCACTCGCGGTGCTGCTGTTTGCCTTCTCGCCGCTCTCACTGCACTTCCAGCGGATGGTCCTGCTCGACAACCTCGCCGCGCCGTTCGTGCTCGGCGCGTTCGCGCTCGCGGTCGCTCCTCGCCGGGGTTACTGGAGGCACCCGGGCCCCGTCCTCTGGATGCACGCCGGGGCGGGCGTCTGTCTCGCCGTCGCCGTGCTCTGCAAGGAGACGACGGCGGCATTCGCGCCCGCGCTGGGGCTGCTCTTGTGGCGGTCTTCGCATCCGGCCACGCGGCGGTACGCCCTCACGGTCGCCGGCTCGCTCTTCGTCCTGATCTGCCTCTACTACCCGCTCTATGCGCTGCTCAACGGCGAATTCGCCCCGGGGCGTGGTCACGTCAGCCTCCTCGGAGCCCTCAGGTGGCAGCTCTTCGATCGTCCGACGAGCGGGTGGCTCGTCAATCGCAACAGCCTGGCGTGGCAGACGGTGACCAGCTGGACATCGCTGGATCACTACCTGCTGCTCGCCGGCGTGGCCGGCATGGCCGTGTGCGCGTTCTCGCGCCGCACGCAGCCGCTTGCCCTCGCGCTCGCCGTCCAGATGGCCATCCTGTTCAAGCCCGGATACCTGCCGCAGCTCTTCGTCGTCGCAAGCTTGCCCTTCGCCGCGCTGCTGGCGGCAGCTGCGCTCGACCTCATCTGGCGGTCATCGACCACACACGCAGGCTGGGCGCGGCGCCGCATGCTGCCGCTGCGCCTCTCGGGGCCGGCGCTCACGATCGCCATCGTCTCGGCCTCGGCACTCGTCGTCGTGCCGTCGTGGGCGAACAGCACGAGACACAGCACGACCGACGACGAGAACGCGGGCTATCGCGCTGCCATCTCGTATGTGCTCGCACACGTGCCCCGCACAGATCGCGTGCTCGTCGACGATGTCACCTGGATGGGCCTCATCGACGGCGGCTACCCGCGACAGCGCGCCGTCTGGATGTACAAGCTCGATCTGGATCCTGCCGTGCAGTGCCGCTACCCCGATGGCTGGCGAGACTTCGACTACGTCGTCAAGTCCGGCGTCGTGACGCAGGGCTCGCGGACGCTGCCGGAGACGCGTGCGGCGCTCGCCCACGGCCATGCCGTCGCATCGTTCGGCTCCGGGCCGACCGCGCTCTCGATCCTGCGCATCGACGGTGGGAGTGGCCAACGATCGGCCACTCCCATGGCCGGATGCGCCGCCATTCCCTAGCGGAGGCCGCCGCTGAGGTCGTGCGTGCGGATCGTGATGTTGTCGATGTCGTACGTCGTGCTGCCGGAGTTCTGGCAGCGCAGCGTGACCGTCTGCGGGCCGTACGTGGAGACCGCGCCGATGATCGTCTCATCGCTCGTATCGCCTGCCAGCACCTGACCGCCGCCGCCGCCGAACGCGTCCGTCGGGCTGCGGAAGAGGCCGCAGTTGAGGTAGTCGTCGGACGTGCCGGTGTTGTGGGCGTCGAAGTGCGCGAACATCACGTAATCGCCGACCGACGGCAGCGTGACCGTGGCGAGCACGTCCATGTCCTGCATGTTCGTGGCGTCGGAGCGGCGAAGTTGACCGTCGTCACGCCGGCGCCGGTCGCGCCGGGTGCGCCGGTCGCGCCGGCGTCGCCCTTCGGCCCGGCGTCGCCGGTGTCGCCCTTGGCGCCCTGGAGGTTGCTGCGCGCCGCGACGCTGAGCGCGTTCGAGCCCAGCGAGCCGGCGCGGATGTCGGCACCGGTCAGGGAGCCGTTCTGGATGTCGGCGCCGGTGAGCGACCCGTCCTGGACATCCTTGCCGCTCAGGAGGCCGGCGGCGCCGGCGACCGTCGTGCCGCCGATGGCGAGGAAGAGCGCGAGCGTTGCGACGACATTCGCATACGTGGGACGACGCTTCAAGAGCTGGCTCCTGACGGGTGGCTGGCTGCCGACGACGTCGTCGACAGGCCACGGGATCGGCAGATATGCCCTCAGCGAATACCTCGTTCGAGCGAGTTTCAGTGCGTGCTTTGCAGTATCGAAAGACCCGCTTCCGATAGCTGAAAAGCCATACGCACACTCGAAAGAGTCATTACCAGAGCGCGATGCTGGCCGTGAAGCCGTGCACGAACGTGCGCCCGCCGACGGGGCCGAGCTCGCCCTGGCAGAAGCAGCCGGCCACGGCATCGCTCTGCAGCAGGCGCGCGACGGCGCCCGCGTCGTGATCGGCCTCCGCGAACATGTTGCGCCCGCGGCCGTTGCAGGAGAAGACGAGCGCGGCCGAGGGCGTGTCGGCCTCCTGCCGCGCGAGCAGCTCGCCGAGCTCGCGCGAGGCCGACTCGGCGTCGCGCGCGTGCAGGCGCACGGTCTGGCCGACGCGCGGGACGTCGCCGATCGCGACGGCGCCCGTGTTGGAATCGGCGCCCAGCACGACGCGCACGAGGAAGTCGCCGAGGCCGTACTCCGGGCGGTTCTCGTCGATCACGAGGCCGATCAGGAGCCCGTTCGCGAGCAGCGTGCGGTCGCTCAGCGAGAGCTCGCCGACGACCTGCTGGATGCGCTCGAGCGCCGGCACGCCGGCGAGCTCCAGCACGAGGTTGCCCTCGGCCGCCGTGACCACCATCTCGGGGCCGATCGGCCGCGCGCCCTGCGAGACGATCGGCCGCACGGGCAGCCCGTCGAGCACGACGCCGACGGCGCCCTCCTCGACGCAGCCGCCGCTCGTGAAGAGGCGCGCCTCGCCCACCCCGCCGAGCCCGGCGAAGCCGCCCAGCAGCGGCACGCCGCCGAGCCCCTCGACGAGCTCCTCCACCGGCGTCGAGTGCGGATCCACCAGCGCCAGCACGATCGCGCCCGCCGGCGGCGCCGGCACGCCCGCGAGCTCGCGGCCGTCGCGCGCCACGTCCTGCTTGGCGTGGAACGGCGTGGCGCGTGCTCCGGGCGGCAGCGTCGCGGCCAGCAGCCCGAGACCGGGGCCGCCCTGGTGCTCGCGTCCCGCGCCGATCACGCCGTCGGCCGCGCACGCTCCGATGATCGCCGCGCGCGGTGCGAGCTCGCTCAGCGCGGCGGCCAGGTCGTGGGCCGCCTCGGCATGCTCGGCGGCGCAGAAGAGCGCCACGAGGTCGGGCTCGCGCTCGAGCAGGGCGCCGCTCTCGGCCCACGCCTGGGCGAGCGCCGCGGGGCCGTCGGCGACCTGCGAGAGCGCCGCGCGCGCGCTCATCCGGCCTTCACGGCCGGGCGCTGCGAGCCCTTGCCGACGACGACGACCTTGCCGCTCGCGATCAGCACGAGCCGGATGCGCCCGGTGTGCAGCGTGCGCGCGAGCGTGACGCTGACGACGCCGGCGTGGCTGACCGCCGAGCCGAGGCGCGTGCGCGGAGCCGACGAGCCGGGCGTGCCGCGCCAGACGGTGATGCGGCTGTGGCCGCGCTTGACGTGCAGTCGCAGCTTGGCCTTCGCGATCGTGCCGAAGACGTGCAGGTCGATGAGCAGCCGCTCGCGCGCCTTGAGCGAGTAGATCGCCGCGGCCTTGCCGTGGCCTGCGAGGCGGGATCCGACGACGCTCACGCGCGAGCTCGACTTGGCGACGCGCTGCTTCTGCGCCGCCGAGAGCGCGCTGAGGCCCTGGTCGTCACGCGCGCGCACCTGCCACGCGTGCTCGCCGACGGGCACGGCGACGTCCTTGTAGACGCGCAGCGACGGGCTCGTGCCCGCGATCTGCTTGCCGTCGCGCAGCACGTCGTAGGCGACGACGCCGATGTTGTCGGTCGAGGCCGTCCACCGTAGCGTCGCGGTCGCGCCCGACATCGAGACCGTCAGCACCGGCGCCGTCGGCGGCGTCCAGTCGGGCGTCGTGATCGCCGCGGGCGCGGAGTCGGTCGAGTTGCCGTTCGTGTCGACCGCGCGCACGACGTAGCTGAGGTCGGAATCCTGCGGCGGCGTGGCGTCCGTGAACGAGGTCGAGTCGGTCGCGCCGACCGGGACGCCGTTGCGCACGACCTCGTAGTGGTCGATCTGGACGTTGTCGCCCGCGGCGACCCACGACAGCCCGACGACGTGCGCGACCGGGTTGAACGTCGGCGTCATGACGATCGGCATCGTCGGCGGCGTGGTGTCGCTCAGGCGCACGAGGCGCACGGACGTGCCGCCGCTGCGACTGCACGCGTTGACGGGCTCGAGCGTGTACTCGTAGGTCGCGTCGACCTGCAGGTTCTGCTGCACGACGGGCCCGGTCGTGAACGTGCTCATCGTCGTTCCCTGCGGCCCCTTCGTGCGCAGCTTGTAGGTGACGGGCGCCCCGGCGGTCGTCGAGGTCGTCCAGTTGAGCGTCGCCTTCTGCGACGTCGGGTCGGTGGTGACCTCGAGGATCGACGGGCCGGGCGTGCTCGTGTCCTGCACCTGGCCGGCGACGGCGAACGGCGCGGAGAGGTTGCCGGCCGCATCCTTCGCGACGACGACGGCGGTCGCCGCCGCATACGGGGCTCCGGGGACGATGTAGCCGGGCGAGAACGGCAGCGCATCGACCGTGAACGACGCCGGCTCGCTGGCGGTCGCGCCCGTGATCGTGAAGGGCGCCGTGCAGCCGTCGCCGCCGGTCTGGGTGACGGCCGTGACGGTCGGCGCCACCGTGTCGTAGGTGACCTCCACGGGCGCGGAGTCGGTGACGACCATGAGGAGGTCGGTGGCCTCGACGTAGTAGCAGTACGTCCCGTTCTGGGTCGGCGTGTCCGAGGCCGTCAGCGGACCCGCGGGTGCGATCGGACCCGCGACGATCACCGGATTCACCGGCGCCGCCTCGCACGGCGTCGCGGTGACGTCGCCGCGCACGAGGTTGTACGAGGCCTCGAGCGCAACATCCGCATCCGACCAGGTCACGACGACCGGCGCGTTGGTGGCCGTCGGGCTCGGCGGCCCCGTGATGACCGGCGCGGCGAGGGCCGCGGAGGGCGCGAGCAGTGCGGCGGCGGCCACTGCGACGAGCGTGAACTGGCGTCGCATCACGCCATGGTACGCCCATCGAGGCCCCGCCAATAGCCCTTCGCGCCGCGCGTTCGCATCGTGAGCCGAACGGCGCGCGTCACACGCGCGGTGATTGCGAATCCATCCCTGCAGCGCCGGTTCCGCACGCTGCGCTGCAGCCGGTCGTGAGCACCTGCGCAGCGCGAGCCGGGCGTCAGCGCCGGGCCATCTCCGCCAGCGCATGCGGCCGCGACTCGTGCAGCGTCACCGTTCCGAGGTCGACCTGATGGGGCCAGGCCTCGACGGGTCCGCCGAAGGGCAGGACGACGTCGATGGACTCGTTCTCATCCCGCCCGCGCGGCCGCGCGACGTCGGTCAGATCGGAGAGGTCGAGGCGCGTGCAGTCCGTGAGGTCGATCAGCACGTCGCGGATCGCCACGGTGCGCCTCAGCATCAGCAACACGTCCGGCCACGTCCTCGAGTCGTGATCGCCGCGCAGCGTGAGCACGACGATCCCGGGCAGAGGATAGTCGAGACGTACGGTGCCGGCGCGTGCGGCGACGAGCACATCGTCGGCCGCCGGCGCCGGCTCGGTTGCGTGAGAGCTCGGCATGACCCGGGATGGACGCTAGCCAGCCCCGCCCCCGGCGGCAAGCTCCCGGTGCCGCAACACCGCAAACCCCACCCAGCGGCACAAGAGTCCCTGCGGAACGCGGGATTCCGCGTGCGAGCGACGAATCGTTCCCGGGGACACTGCAGCGTGGCGATGGGGCTGCCGCCGGGCCCGCGGATCGGCCTGATCCGGCAGTGACGGCTAAGCTGGCTGGGCGCGCGCCACACCGACCCTGGCCCTTGTCCGTGGAGCACCGCCCTTCCAACCCGAGCTCGGCGCGCTGAGCAACGGGGTCGCGGTTCACAGCGGGGTCACTCATGGCAGGTCAGAACATCGGTTCCACAGTCGCTCCGGCCGTGTCCGTCGAGCTCCTCCGGCCGGGCCTCGCGCGCGTCGGCCTGCACGGCGACCACGACCTCGGCACGAAGCCGCGCCTGAGCGAGGCGCTCGCCGGCGCCGTCGCCCAGACGAACGTGCTGATCGACCTCACGGAGTGCACGTTCATCGACTCGTCTGCGATCGCGGCGTTCTTCCACGCCGGGCGCGAGCTCGGCCAGGTCGGCGGCCGGCTGGAGCTCGTGATCCCGCCCGCGGCGACAGCGGTCCGGCGCGCCGCCGAGCTGACGGCGATCGCCAGCATCTTGCCGGTGCACGAGACGCTCGCGGAGGCGCTCGCCGGCTTCGAGCCGCGGGAGCACACGATCCAGATCCGCGACCTGCGCGAGCGCTTCGGCGATGCCGAGACGCGCGCCGCCGAGTGCACGTGCGGCTGGCGCAGCCCGGTGCACACGGGCCACCAGACGGCCGCGCGCGAGGCGCGCCGCGAGGGCATGCTGCACGTCGAGCGGCAGCGCACCGCGCGTCGCTAGAAGGCGCCCTCGTTGAAGACGAGCAGGGCGCCGTTCGCGACCATCGCGATGCCCATGCTGTCGGTACCCGAGCGCGCGGCGCCGAACGCGCCGTTGAAGGGGCTGCTCGCGCTGTAGCGCGCGGCGCGCTGGATCAGCGTCGAGTGGTAGCGGCGGGTGCCGCGCACGGCCACGAAGGCGCCGCGGCGATCGCGGAAGGCGACGATCGGCGCGCCGCGGACGAACCCGGCGATGACGGCCGAGCTGACCGACTGGCCGATCTCGGGATAGGTGTGGTTGAGGCCGCCGAGGCGCCCTGTCGCGACCCAGAGGCGCGCGTCCTCGCCGGCCAGGCCGGCGCACACGACGGCGACCTCGCCGTTCGGGCCGAACGCGAGCGAGGCGCGAGCGGCGGTCGCGGGCACCGTGCCGAGGCGCTGCGGGATGCCGTCCTCACCGACGAGGCGCACCGAGCGGCTGGCCGGGTCGATGTAGGCGACCTTGAGCGCGAGGTAGCGGTCGAGCGCGAGGCCGACGCTCGAGGCGTTGGCCTCGCTGGCGGCCTGGCGGTAGGTCGTGTGCGCGAGCGTCGTGACGTGCCACGTGCCGTCGTAGAAGTGCGCGAGGCGCACGTCGACTGCGTCCGTCGTGCTCGTGCGCACGAGGTAGGCGATCGCGGGGCGGCCCTGCGCGTCGAAGGCCGGCGAGGCGCCGAAGCCGTTGTCGTCGATGCGATCCTCGATCCAGTCCTTGCCGTTCGGCGAGCGCATCGCGTACAGCTCGCTGTTGGCGGCGTGATCGGGGTCGAGGTTGATCTCGGTGCGGAAGACGACGAGGCGCATGCCGTGCTTCGAGATCGCGAGCGTCGGCTCGCGGCCGACGGGGCGGTTGTCGATCGTGCTCGCGAGCACGCGCGTCGTCCAGCGGCCGTCGCGGCGCTCGGCGTAGCGCAGCTCGCTGAGCGCGAGGCGGTCGTCGTAGACCGCCGCGTAGGCGTCGTCCTTGCCGGGCAGCCGCGCGAGGTCGGCGCCCGAGGGCCGCACCGTGAGATCGACGATCTGCGGCGCGGCGGCGCCACCGGCGGCGGTGGCCGAGCCGGCGCTGCAGGCGAGCGCGCAGATGACGAGGGCGGCGAGTGTTCGCTTCACGTGAGTGGAGTCGGCAGGAAGGAGATGGGAGCTGAGCTCAGCTGGGCGGCGCGGCGGGCGGGAACGCGCAACCCGAGCGCGCGCCTCCGACGACATTGAGCATGCTGCGCGCCGTCACGTCAATCCGCAGACGGAGAGGTCCGGGGTCGACGACGCGCAATTGCGTCATTCCATGCGGGCCGGGCTCGACGCACGCGGCGGCGGGATCGTCGACGCGCCAGTAGGGCGAGTAGTGCACGCGCAGAAGATACGTGCCGGCGACGGGGAGCGACAGCCAGAACTGCTCGCGCGTCTCGCGCAGCACGCGCGCGTCGCCCGCCAAAGCGGCTGCATCGGGCCGTGCGGCGGCGAGCGTCAGCAGCGGCGTCGCGTCGGGCAGCTCGAACGCCCGGAAGTCCTTCGAGATCGCGAGCTCGCGCAGGCCGCTGTGGCCGCTGCGCAGCAGATCGGCCTCGGCGCGCGCCGACGGATCGAGCGCCGCGTTGGGCAGGAACACGTAGCGGACGCCCATCAGCC
>DASXXY010000151.1:0-3449 GCA_036502805.1 Gaiellales bacterium
CGGCTCGGGACGTAGACCTCGCCGATCAGCAGCACGGGCACCGCGACCAGCCGCAGGAGCGCCGTCAGGCGCTCCGCATCCGGCAGCCGCGGCTCGTTCACTCCACGATGCCGCGCCGCATCGCCTCGGCGACGGCGGCCGCCCGGTCGGAGACGCCGAGCTTCTCGTAGAGCCGTCCGAGGTGCGATTTCACGGTCGTCGTGCCGAGGAACAGGCGGCCCGCGATCTGCGGCGCGGAGAGGCCCTCGCAGAGCAGCTCGAGCACCTGGCGCTCGCGCTCGGTAAGCAGCGGGGTGTCGCCGTGCGAGCGCGCGCGGATCTGGTTCGCGAGGCCGGCCGCGAGCTCGGGCGCGAGCTGCGTGTGCCCGCTCGCGACGCCGTGGATGGCACGCGTGATCTCCTCCTGCGTGGCGTCCTTGGTGAGGTAGCCCGCGGCGCCGGCCTCGAGCGCGCGGTACACGAGCTCGTCGTCGGCGAAGGCCGAGAGCAGCAGCACGCGCGTGCCGAGGCCGTCGCGCGAGACGGCGTGCGCGATCGCGATGCCGTCGATCTCGGGCAGCCGCAGGTCGACGCAGGCGACGTCCGGCTTCAGCTCGCGGATCGCCGCGAGCGCCTCGCGCCCGTTGCTGACCTCGGACAGCAGCTCGAGCTCGGGCCAGGCGCGCACCGCGCGCACCACGCCTTCCCGGAAGAGGGGGTGGTCGTCGGCGACGATCACGCTGAACCGGGACACAGGCCGATCGTAGATGCTCGCCCTGCCGCGACCGCGGGCATCGTCCGATCGGAGGAGCCGGGGCGGCCGCCGGTTCCGCCGATCGAGCGCTCCGGAGGGCGCCCGCCCGCGGGGATGCTCAGGCTGTGTCGACCCTGCCGTCCGCATCCCTCCACGGGCTCCGGTGGCAGCGCGCGGCGCTGGCGGCGCTCGCGCTTTTCGTGACCGCGGCCGGCCTCGCCGCCTTCGCGCGCTACGTCCACGACTACATCCTCTACCGCGGCTTCGGGCCGCCCGTCGCGTCCGTGCGCCCGGCGATCCAGGGCCACCTCGAGACGCTCGCGTTCGGCAGCGTCGCGCTCGGCGGGCGCACGGAGCGTGCGCTCGTCTACCTCCCGGCCGCCTACCGCATGGACACGAGCCGGCGCTTCCCGGTCGTGTACCTGCTGCACGGCACGCCCGGCGATCCGCGCACGGCCTTCGTGAACTCGCTCCACATCGCGCCACGGCTCGACCTCCTGATCGCGCGCGGGCTCGTGCGCCCGCTGATCGTCGTGATGCCGCCGGGCTCGCCGTCGACGTACGACCGCGCGACCGAGTGGGCCGACGGGCGCGCACCCGACGCACACTGGTTCCGCTACCTCACGCACGACCTCCTGCACGCTGTCGACGGACGGCTGCGCACGATCCGCAGCCCGGCCGCGCGCGGCATCGGCGGCTACTCCTCGGGCGCGGACGCGGCGCTCAACGCGATCCTGCTGCGCCCCCACCTCTACTCGGTGGCGGAGGGCTGGAGCGGCGACTACCGCCAGACGCCCGCCACCGTCGGCCGCGACCCGGCGCTCGTGCGCCGCTTCTCGGCGCTCTACACGGCACCCCGGCGCGCGGCCGAGCTCGCTGCGACGGGCGCGCACGTCTACCTCTACAGCGGGCGCCGCGACCGCGTGCTCTCGAACACGCTCGTCGTCGCCGGCGACCTCCAGGTCGCACAGGTGCACACGCTCGTCGACGTGACGGGCGGCGGCCACGCCTGGGCGCTCTGGTCGGACCGCCTCGACGGCGCGCTGCGCTACTTCTCGGATCACCTCGAGGCGGCACGCGCATGACGCCCCGGCGCGCACTCGCCGTCCTCGCCGAGCTCGTCGCCATCCCGCTCGGACTGGCCGTCTCGCTCGGGCTCATGGACGCGCTCCGCCACGTGCCGGGCCCGCAGCTCGCGCTCGCGCTCCCGCTGCGCGAGACAGGGCATGCCGACGGCGTCTCGGCGCTCGTCGTCGCGGCCGTGCCGGCGGCGGTGTTCGCGCTCGGCGCCGCGCTCGCTCCGGGCCACCGCCCGTCGCCGCCGGCCGCGTTGCTGCGTGCGCTCGGCGTGCTCGCGTGGGCGCTCGCGCTGCAGGCGATCTCGCTCCAGCTCGTGCGCCAGGCGGCCTTCGGCTTCGCCTGGCGCGCCGCCGCCACGTCCGCGCCGCCCTACGCGTGCGCGCTCGCCGCGCTCGGCGGCACGGCGCTCGCAGCGCTGGCGGCCTCCTCCGATCGGTGGAGGCGGCACGGCACCGAGGAGCCTCCGGTCGGCCGCGCCGCGGCGCCTGCCCCGCTCGCGAAGATCGGATCATGAGCACCCACGCCGCGGATCGCCTGCCGCTCCTCCGCCTGGGGCCGACGCGCGCGATCGCGCGCCGGGCGAGCCTCGTGCGCTGCTCGCTGGCGGTCGCCGTCGCGGCCTTCGGCGTCGCGCAGGTCGTCGCGGTCGAGAACGGCGCCGCGGGCACGGTCGTCGGCGCGGGCCTGATCGCGCTCGCCGCGCCGCTCGCGCGCGGGCGCCGCCGCGCGCTGCTGGCCGCGGCCGGCCTCGTGCTCGCATCGCTCGCGCTCGACGACGACGCGATCGCGCTCGGCGGCCTCGCGGCCGCCGTCCTGCTCGTCGCGATGCCCGTGCTCGCGCCGGCGTTCCGCGCGAGCGGCGACCCGGCCACGCGCCCGCTGCTGCTGCCCGCAGCCGCGCTGCTCGGGATCGGCCTCGCGGCTGATCTGGCGCGCGCCGCCGGCCAGATCGCGCACCCGCTGGGAGCCACGCTCGTCGTCTCCGCCTGCCTGCTCGCCGCGCGCGCGCTGCTGCCGTGGCGCGGCGGCGCGAGCGACGATCCGCAGGCGCGCGCCCGAGCGGCCCGGATCGTCGCCGCCCACGCGACCGACACGCTCGCGCCGTTCGCGCTGCGCGCCGACAAGCGCTACTTCTTCGCGGCGGGCGACGCGGGCTTCATCGCCTACCGGGTGCTCGCCGGCGTCGCGCTCGTCTCCGGCGACCCGATCGGCGACGAGCCCTGCTTCCCGGCGCTCGTGGAGTCGTTCGCCCGCTTCGCCGAGCGACGCGGCTGGGTGCTCGGCGTCGTCGGCGCCGGCACGGGACAGCTCGCGCACTGGCGCGGGGCGGGCCTGCGCGCCCACTACACGGGCGACGAGGCGATCGTCCGCCCGGCGTCGTTCTCGCTCGAGGGGCGCGCCATCCGCAAGGTGCGCCAGTCGGTCGGGCGCCTGGAGCGCGCCGGCTACCGCACGCAGGTGCTCGCGAGCCGCGAGATCGACGCGCCGCTGGCCGCCCGGATCGACGAGATCGCCACGCGCTGGCGCGGCGGCCGCGGCGAGACGGGCTACTCGATGGCCTTCGCCGGCGCGGCCGTCGTCCCGGACCGGGACGATCTCTACGTGCTCGCGCGCGACGCCGACGACGAGCCGCGCG
>DASXXY010000152.1:0-2962 GCA_036502805.1 Gaiellales bacterium
GCGTCGTGCGCACGATATCGCCCGTGTACCCGCCGATCCCGGCGCAGTTGACCACGCCGTCGAGCCCGCCGAGCGCGGCCGCCGCCTGCGCGAGCGCCTGCTCGACCGCGTCGAGGTCGCACACGTCCGCGACGACGCCGACCCCGCCGAGCGCGGCCAGCGAACCGGCGATCGCAGGATCGAGATCGAGGCCGGCGACCGCATGGCCGCGCGCCACGAGCAGCTCGACGGTGCCGCGGCCGATCCCCGAGGCCGCACCGGTGACCAGCACGCGGCGCGCGGCGGGCTCGGAGCGCGCGCTCAGCGCGGGTCTCCGTAGCTGCGCTCGACGAACCGCCCACGGCCTGGCTGGCCGCGCAGCTCGCCGTGCTCGACGAGCACCTCGCCGCGCGAGATCGTGACGACGGGGAAGCCCTCGACCTCCATGTCCTCGTAGGTGGCGTGGTCGATCGCCGAGTGCAGGTTCGCGGCCGACAGGCGCATGCGCCTGGCCGGGTCGAAGACCACGAGATCCGCGTCGTAGCCGGGGAGGATGCGCCCCTTGCGGGTCAGCCCGAACACGTCGGCCGGCGCCGTGCAGCAGAGCTCGACCCAGCGCGAGCGCGAGAACCAGCCCTCGCGCACGCCGATCTGATGGGCGATCGCGAGCCGCACCTCGATGCCGGAGGCGCCCGGCGGGAAGGTCGTGCTGCCGTCGGCGTTCCGGATCAGCCGGCGCGGCCCGTGGTCGGTCGAGATGATGTCGAGCGCGCCGCTCGCGAGGCCGGCCCACTGGGCGAGCCGGTGCTCTTCAGGACGCAGCGGCGGCCCGATGTCGAAGGCCGGCGAGCGCACGGGATCGTCCAGCACCTCGTCGTTGATCACCATGTAGGCGAGACAGCCCTCGCCGTACACCTCCTGACCGCGTGCCTTGGCGGCCGCGATCTCGCGGATCGCGTCGGCCGCCGTGACGTGGAAGATCAGCGTGCGCGCGCCGGCGTAGCGGGCCATGGCGAGCGCGCGGTGCACCGCCTCGCCCTCGAGCTCGGGCGGCCGGGCGAGCGCGTTCGCGCGCACGCCCGTGCGGCCCGCGAGCTCGTTCTGGCGTGTCAGCTCGCGGATCAGCTCGTCGTTCTCGGCGTGCACGATCACGAGGCCGCCGAGCCGCGCGACCTCCTGCATCGCGACGAGGATCACGTCGTCCGGCACGCGGTAGCCGTCGTACGTCATGTACAGCTTGACGCTCGGCAGGCCGCGCGCCTTGAGCCCCTCGAGCTCGGCGAGCCGGCCGATCTCGGCCTCGCGCAGGTTCACGTGCAGGCCGTAGTCGACGAGGCTCCGGCCCTCGGCCTCTGCGAGCCGGCGCTCGACGCCCTCGCCCAGCGTCAGGCCGGGCTCGACCTGTGCCTGGTCGACGATCGTCGTGACCCCGCCGAACGCCGCCGCGATCGTGCCGCTGTCCCAGTCGTCGTCGTACACGTCGCGCTCGCGCTGCGTCCGCATGTGCACGTGCCCGTCGATCGCCCCGGGCAGCACGAGCATGCCGCGCGCGTCGATCTCGCGCGCGCCCTCGAGCGCGCTGCCGATCGCCGCGATCCGGCCGTCCGCGACGCCGACGTCGGCGTCGAACTCCTCGTGCGCGGTGACGACGCGGCCGCCGCGGATGACCAGGTCGAGCGTCACGCGAACTGCTTCGCCATCTTCGACAGGAGGTGATCCGCCGCGCTGATCGGCTCGTACAGCGCCGGGTGCTCGTCGTCGACGCAGCCCGGCAGCGGGCTGATCATGGCGTCGAAGCTCGGCGCGAGGAAGTAGCCGCAGGACATGCGCCGGCTCGCCGCGCCACCCTCCGTCGGGTTCGCGACACGGTGCACGGTCGAGACCCAGCGGTCGTTCGTCCACTCCGCGAGCATGTCGCCGATGTTCACGACGAACGCGTCCGGCGCGGGGAGCACGTCGACCCAGCTGCCGTCGGCGGCGCGCACCTGCAGGCCGCTGCCGCCCGCCTCCTTGAAGAGCAGGGTCAGGCTGCCGTAGTCCGAGTGCGCGCCGGCGCGCAGCTGCCCCGGCTCGGGCGGCGTCGGCTGCTCGGGGTAGTTGATGACGGAGAGGATGCTCGTGTGCCGGTCGAACCAGGGGTCGAAGTAGCGGTCGGGGAGCTCGAGCGCGACCGCGCAGATCTCCATCATCGTGAGCGCGAAGCGCGTGACCGAGCGGTAGTGCGCCTCCCAGATCGCCGTGAACCCGTCGAGCGGCGGCCACGGGTTCGGCTGGTACCAGCGCCGCGCCGCCGCCTGACGGTAGTACGCCTCGTCCGGCACGTCGACCGGCCCGATCGTGAACGTCTCCTTCAGGTCGGGCGGGGCAGCCTCGCCGAGCGTCGCGGCGAGCGAGCCCTGCGCGAGCGCCAGGTACCCCGGGCCGCCGTTCTCGGCAGGCGCGAACGCCTGCTTGGCCGCGGCCGGCTGGTCGAAGAAGCGCCGGGAGGACGCGAACATCGCGTCGGTCGAGGCGGCGGGCACGCCGTGCCCGGTGACCGTGACGAAGCCGATCGTCTCGAACGCGCGCGCGATCTGGCGGGCGACCTCGGCGCGGTCTGCCGCGTCTCCGTCGCGGAACGGCTCGATGTCGATCGCGGGTACCTGCATCAACGGGACTCCTGGCTGGACGTGGTGCGTGAGCTGGCGGTGGTGTCGACGTCGACGGGTGCACCGCTCGCGAGCGCGCGCTCGCAGGCGAGGGCGGTGGCGAGCGAGCCGGCGGCGGCGCGTGCGCCGCAGGCGACGTCGTGCGGGTCGCCGGCGCGGACGGCACGGCAGAAGCGCGCGAGGCCGGCGACGAACGGCGCCTCGGGCGAGCCGGCGCTGACTGCGACCCCTGCGCGCGTGCCGCGCAGGGCGAAGACGGGATCGAGCTCGAGCTCGTAGCTGCCGTCGGTCGAGACGACGCTCAGGCGGTGGAACGGCGGGTGCTGCTCGGGCGT
>DASXXY010000153.1:0-2617 GCA_036502805.1 Gaiellales bacterium
GGCGGCGATCCCGTACGCGGACGTGACGCGCCACATCTGGGGCGACGCCGAGGCCGGCGAGGTCGCCGACTGGATCTACGCCTCGACCGAGCGCGTGCACGCGCTCGTCTTCGGCCTCGCGCCCGGCGCCTGGTTCCGCCACTCGCCCGAGTTCCGCACCGTCTTCGGCGCCGACGAGCTGCTCTACGTGCTGCGCGGGACGATGGTGCTCGCGAACCCCGAGACGGGCGAGCTACTGCGCGTGCCGCAGGGCGGCACGGCCTTCTTCCGCGCCGACACCTGGCACCACGTGCACGCGCACGGCGGCGAGGAGCTGCGCGTGCTCGAGTTCCTCGCCCCTCCGCCCTCGACCGGCTCGTCGGGCGCGTACGCGCGCACGCGGCCCTACCTCGAGCGCGCCGACTGGCGCTACGGCGACGACTCGCTGCTGGGCGGGCTGCCCGGTGCGCTGGCCCCCAGGCGCACGCTGTTCGAGCCGGCGCCGACCTGGCGGCGCTCGCTGAACGTCTTGGAGGGCCTCTACTGCAGCACCGAGCACCTCACCGCCGGCGTGCTCGAGCTCAACCCCGGCGACGTCTCCGACACGCACGCGCACGGCGGCGACGAGGTCGTCTACGCCGTCGCGGGCGCGTTGCACGTGCGCGCGTTCGGCGACGGCGGCACGAGCGTCTTCGAGCTCGCGCCCGGCGACGCGGCCTACATCCCGCAGGGCGTCCGGCACGAGTACCGGAGCTACGGGGCGGCGCCGGTGCGCGCGCTCTTCGGCGTCGCACCCGACTACCTGCCATGACGATCGCGATCGGCATCGACGTCGGCGGCACGAAGATCGCCGCCGGCCTCGTGGACACGGCGACCGGCGAGCTGCAGGAGCGCTTCGAGGTGCCGACCGGCGCTGCGCGGCCCGCCGCGGCCGTGCTCGCCGACTGCGTCGCGCTCGCCGACGAGCTCGCGGAGGGCCACGGCGGCCTGCCGATCGGCATGGGGGTGTGCGAGCTCGTCGACCGCCACGGCCGCACGCGCTCGGCCGTGACGCTCGACTGGCGCGACGTCGACCTGCCCGCGGCCTTCGGGCCGCTCGGGCGGGCGACGATCGAGAGCGACGTGCGCGCCGCGGCCGTCGCCGAGGCGCGCTTCGGCGCCGGGCGCGGCGTCGCGGAGCTGCTCTACGTGACGGTCAGCACCGGCATCTCGCACTGTCTCGTGCTGGATGGCCGTGCCTACGCCGGTGCGCGCGGCAACGCGATCTGCACGGGCGCGCCGCCGCTCGAGGAGCGCGCGAGCGGCCTCGCGCTGGCGCGCGCCGGCCGTCGCGAGCGCGCGCAGGACGTGCTCGCCGACCCGGCGCTCGACTGCGTCGTCGTGGCGGCGGCCACGGCGCTCGGCACCGTCCTCGCCGAGCTCGTCAACGCGCTCGACCCCGGCGTGCTCGTGATCGGCGGCGGCCTCGGCCTCGCGCAGCGCTACCGCGAGCTTGCGGTCGCCGCGCTGCGCCCGCTGATCTTCGCGGACGACACGCGCGACCTGCCCGTCGTGCCGGCGATGCTCGGCGCCGACGCCGGCATCATCGGCGCAGCGCTCGCAGCCGTGCGGGCATGAGCCCGCTCGTCCCCTCGCCGCGGCTCGAGCGCATGGTGCGCCGCGACTTCGCCGGCGCTGCCGACGGCGCGCTCGCGCGCCTCTCGTCGCTGCGCCTCGCGCGCGCCGAGAAGCAGGATCCCGAGCGCATCCAGGCCGCGGTCGCGATCCTCGCCGCCGGCGATCCCGAACGCCTCGAGAGCGCCGCCGGGAGCGCGGAGCGGGACTGGCGCGACGTGCTCGTCTGGAGCGGCCTCGGGAACGGCGACTGGCGCGCGCGCCTCGACGAGGTGCTCGACCGCGAGGCCTGAGCGTCCTCGCCTCCTGCAAATCGACGATGCGACGTGCGCCGATTCTCGGATCTTGCGGGCGTGCCCCGCGGTCGATCCATGTGGCATGCACACAACCGCCATCTCCCATGTTCCGGGCGGCGTCGACGAGCTCGACGGCTGCCGCGCCTGCGGCGCGCCCAGCGATCCGTTCGCATCCGAGTCGGACGCCAAGCACGGCCTCCTGCGGCTCGTCGCCGGTCAGAGCGACGAGCTCCTCGCACACCTCGCCCAGGTCGCCCAGCTGGCCGAGGAGACCGCGACGATCCTCGGCCTCCCGCTCGACGACGTCCGCCTGACGCGGCTCGGAGCCGAGCTGCACGACATCGGCATGGTCGGCATCCCGGCCTCGATCGTCGAGAAGTCGGGCGTCCTCAGCGGCGAGGAGCAGTGGTTCATGCAGCGCCACAGCGAGATCGGCGAGGGCATCCTGCGCGGGATCCCCGCGCTCGCCGCGGTCGCTCCGATCGTGCGCTCGATCCACGAGCGGCCCGACGGCATGGGCTATCCCGACGGGCTCACGCTCGAGCAGATCCCGCTCGCATCGCGCGTGATCGCGGTCGTCGAGGCCTTCGACACGATGACGCACGACCAGCCCTACCAGCGGGCGACGTCGGAGACGCGCGCGCTCGCCGAGCTCCGGCAGCATGCCGGCACGCAGTTCGACGGCTACATCGTCGAGGCGTTCGCGAAGACGATCGCCCGCCGGCACC
>DASXXY010000154.1:0-7952 GCA_036502805.1 Gaiellales bacterium
TGCTGAGGGCGAGGCTTGCGAGGAGGCTGATGATGATCTTCCGCATACCTCCTAGATCGCCCCACCCCAGCCCCACGACGATCCGAGGAACACCCCAACCTCACTCCTCGCTTTCGACTACCCCGGCCCCACGGCAGCCGGCCCGGCGGCGATGATCCGAGCGTGCTCGACGACCGCCCGCACGAGTCGCCGAGCCACCCCCGAGCGGCTGAGCCCGATCTCACGTCCTCGGCGCGCCGCGCGTCCACTCCCTGTCCGCAGCCAGAGGAGCGTCCGATGAGCATCACGCACACCACGATCGACACCCCGCTCGCCGAGCTCACGCTCGTCGCCGACGGCGGCCTGCTGTGCGGCGTCTACTACCCCGGGCACTGGACGCGTCCCGACCGGGCGGCGTTCGGCGCGCGCACGGATCACGGGTTCGAGGCCGTCGAGCGGCAGCTCGCCGAGTATCTCGCCGGGGAGCGCACGAGCTTCGAGCTGGCGACGCGTGCCGCCGGCGACGAGTTCCAGCAGCGCGTCTGGGCGGCCATCGCCCGCATCCCGTATGGCCAGACGACGACGTACGGCGAGATCGCCCGCGAGCTCGGCGATCCGCAGCTCGCCCGCGAGGTCGGCGCCGCCACCGGCCGCAACCCGCTCTCGCTGATCGTGCCCTGCCACCGCGTCCTCGGCAAGGGCGGCAGGCTCACCGGCTACGCGGGCGGCCTGGCCCGCAAGCAGCGCCTGCTCGAGCTCGAGGGCGCCGTCGTGCCGGAGCCGGCGGGGGACGCGGCGCTCGCGCTCTTCTGACGTGCCGCGCGTCGAGGGGCGGCCCGCGCCGCCCCTCGACGGGGTGCGCCGCCTACGAGGGCGTGCGGACGTCCTGCACGCTGCCGGTGCCGTTCGCGACCGGGTCGCCGGGGTAGTCGTAGAACTTGCCGGGGCCGGCGCCCTTGCGGCCGTAGCCGATGCCGAGCGCCTCGAGCGCAGCCTTCACGGCCGCCATCGTCGGATGGCTGAAGGGCGCGAAGCTGATGTTGTTCGGGACGCCGATCGTCGCGCCCAGCGCGCCCTGCGCGAAGCGCGCGAGCACGCGGTGCTCCGACTCCGTCGCCATCGCCTCGGCGCACAGCCGCGCCGTCGGCTTCTGCGAGCGGCGCGTGGCGTCGTCGACGCCGATCAGGTACATGCTGAACTCGATCGTCTCGACGGCCTCGATCGATGCGAACAGCCCCGCTCCGCCGGCGCCGAATGCGGCGTCGGGGATCCAGTAGCTCGTCGTCAGCGGCTTCGCGCCGATCCCCTCGAGCGCCGTGACGTGGTCGAACTCCGTCGTGTTCGCGGCCTCGAGGACGGGCAGGAACTGCGCCGAGGGCGTGCCGGGCGCGCGGCGCACCGCCTCGGTCAGGAACGTGACGCCGAACTGCTCCTGGGTGACGATGAAGTCGAAGTCGAAGTGCGACCCCGACTTGTGCCACCACTGCTTGCCCGAGCTGTTCGCGAGCGCGGGGCCGGCGAGCGTGCCCGCGCCGGCGACGGCGGCGAGGCCGACGGCCGACCTGCTCAGAAGCGTCCGCCGCGAATGCAGCTCGTTCGCGCTCGCACGCTGGTCGCGCGTGATGTCGTCAGACATCTCTTCTCCCTTACGAGGTGGACTACGGGGCGGAGCGCCTCGAGCGACGCTCCCACCTCCGTGCCGCACCAAACCCGATGCCGGACTTCCGGCTAGGTAGGGTGGCGACCGCGCACCGAGCGGCACCGCGATCGCCCTATGATCGGCCGCATGGACGCAATGGAGCTTCTGGACGATCCCTCCGGCGTCCGCGTCGTCGTCTTGCAGGGCGAGCAGGACCTCTCGCAGGCAGGCGCCCTGCGGCTGGCCTTCGCCGGCGCGCGCGAGGCCGGCAAGGCGGTCGTCGTCGAGCTCTCGGTGGTGTCGTTCGTCGACTCGACGATCCTCGGCGCCATCGTCGGCGGGCTGCGCGACTGCAAGGAGGACGGGCGGGGGTTCGCCGTCGTGGCCTCGGGCAGTCCGGGAGAGGCCGTGCCGCGCCTGCTCGGTCTGACCGGCATGCGCGCCGTGTTCCCGGTCTACGAGTCGCGCGAGATCGCGATCGCGCGCGCCGCCGCCGGGCTCAACGCCCCCGCGTAGCTCACTCCCGCCCGGACACCCCGAGGTCGATGCCGAGGAGCTCGTAGGCGGCCGCGGCCGCCGCGGGATCGTGGTGCACCGCCTGGCGGTAGACGAGCTCGTCGAGCACCGTCAGCAACCAGACGTGGCTCGCGTCCTCGAACCCGCCGCGCGGCATCTGGCGGCGCATGCGACCGGTGATGATCGCCGCGTGCTCGTCGAGCACGACGAGCCGATCGGCGTGCACCGAGTACATGACCTCGCTCGAGGCGCGCTCGAGCTCGCCGACGATCTCGTCGGCGGCCAGCGGCACGGGCCCGCCGGTGACGGTGAAGATCAGCGCGTCCGGGTGGTAGAGCCGGCGGAGGGCCGTCCAGTCGCGCGCCTCGAAGGCCCGGGACAGTTCGGAGACCACGTCGGCGGCAGCCACGCCGGAGACTCTGCCTGGTCCCGCGCGCTCGTGCTGCGGGAGCGGTGCGGCTGCGAGGACTCGTCGTAACGATCGGCACGAACGCAACAACGGGGTCTGACCCGCGCGTTGCGGGCCAGACCCCGATGTTGCGTACGTGCGAACCGTTACGAGACGCCTCGGTACCTGGCCGCGGCCGTCAGGCCGCTTTGCCGTCGGGATGCAGGATGACCTTCGTCCAGCCGTCGTCGCGCGCGTCGAAGTGCCCGTACGCGTCGGGGCCGTCGTCGAGGTGGAGATGGTGCGAGACGATCCACGAGGGCGTCGCCTTGCCGGCGTGGATGAGGTCGCGGAGCTCGCGGTTGTAGCGCTTG
This sequence comes from Gaiellales bacterium, assembly GCA_036502805.1. GTDB lineage: Bacteria > Actinomycetota > Thermoleophilia > Gaiellales > JALYLC01 > JALYLC01. Next base: position 2,897 of record DASXXY010000154.1, read on the forward strand.
ACGTTGGCCTGGCCGGAGCCGAGCGAGAGGCCCTTGGCGAAGAAGTTGCCGATGTCGAAGGCGATCTTCCCCTCCTGCATGAGCTCGTCGGGCGACTTCGGGTCCTCTGGCACGAAGACCCCGACGACGCCGATGCCGCCGGTCGCGCGCACGCTCGCGACGAGGTCGTTCATCGTCGAGTTCGGCACTTCGTGGCCCTGCGGATCGTGGGCCTGCCAGCCGACGGCCTCGACGCCGCGCGCGGCGCCCTCGCCGCGCGTGTGCTCCATGACCTGATCGACGGCCGAGCCCTCGGAGTCGTCGATCGCGATGACGCCGATCTGCTCGGCGAGGCGCAGGCGGTCAGGATGACGGTCGACGAGCATGATCTGCTCGGCTCCCTTGACCTTTGCCGAGAGCGCCGCCATCAGCCCGACAGGCCCACCGCCGAAGATCACGACCGAGTCGCCAGGGCGCACGCCGGCGAGCTCGGTGCCGTGCCAGCCGGTCGGCCAGATGTCCGAGAGCAGCGCGTAGTCGGCCTCCTTCTCGCGTGCGTCCTCGGGCAGGCTGAGGCAGTTGAAGTCGCCGAACGGCACGCGCAGCAGCTCGGCCTGACCGCCCTGGTAGCCACCCATGTTCGGATAGCCGTAGGCGCCGCCGGGCATTGCCGGGTTGACCGAGAGACAGAAGCCGGTGAATCCCCGCTCGCAGTTGCGGCAGAAGCCGCAGCCGATGTTGAAGGGGACGGAGACCCGGTCGCCGACCTTCACCTTGACCACGGCGCCGCCGACCTCGATCACCTCGCCGGTGTTCTCGTGGCCGATCGCCATGCCCTTCTCGAGCGGTGCGCGGCCCTCGTAGATGTGCAGGTCCGAGCCGCAGATGTTCGTGCTCGTGACCTTGACGATGACGTCGGTGGGATGCTGGATGGCGGCGTCGGCGACGTTCGTCACCGAGACGTCGCGCGGGCCGTTGTAGACGAGTGCCTTCATCGCTTCCTTCGCGTTGCGTTGCCTCCGGGCAGGCCTCCTGCCCGGACCGGCCGGGTCGAAACCGCCCCGGCCTCAGCCGCCGGACGCCGCGCTCTGGCCCCGCCGGGCGCCGTCGGACGCATCCGTGTCGCGCAGCTCGGCGGCGAGCGGCGGAGAGTCGAACGCGGGTGCGTCCCGCTCGAGCCAGGCCGGCAGGTCGGGCTCCTGCAGCCGCGCGCCGCCGAGCAGGTACGTGCCGATCACGGCCGCGATGGCGGCGACGCTCGCGGCCAGGCAGACGAGCACGCCGAGGCGGACGCCACCGGGCAGGCCGCCGTGGGTGGCTGCGAGCTGCAGCAGGACCGGTGCGAGCAGGAACGCGGCGTTCGAGCGCAGCAGCTCGACGAGCGCGAACGTCGGGCCGAGGCGGGAGGACGGCACGCTCAGGCCCACCATGAAGAGCGCCGGCGTCACGCCGGCTCCCGCCCCGAAGCCGAGCAGGAGCGCGGCCGCCGGCACGACCGCGTGCGTCGAGCCGGGCGAGAGCAGGAGCAGCGTCGCGGAGCCGGCCGCCGCGCTCACGAGCCCCGCCAGCGCGAGCACCGGCAGCCAGCGGGTCGGGAGCAGGCGGCGGAAGAGCCAGGCGGCCAGGACGGTGCCCGCGACCTGGCTCGTGACGAGGGCGCCGGTGGCGAGCGGGGTCTCGTGCCCGACCTTCGTGAGGTACAGCTCGGCGAGGCCGACGAGCGCCGTGACGGCCGCCCCGGCCACCATCGCGCCGGCGATCCCCGTGACCGGCAGCGTGTGCGCGATCGGGCGCATCGGCATCAGCGGGTCGTCGCGGTGGTACTGGACGACGATCAGGAGCACGAGCGCCGCGAGGCCGGCGATCGTCGGCACGAGGAACCCGGGGCTCGTCCACGTCGTGCCGCGCGCGAGCCAGCTGACGCCGAAGAAGGGCAGGGCCGTCGCCGCGACCGCGAGCGGCAGGGCGGTCCAGTCGAAGCTCCTGCCGCCGGGCTCGCTGTCCTCGAGGCCGAGCAGGCCGAGCACGAGCGCTGCGACGCCGAGCACCGCGAGCGCGGCGAAGACGAGGCGCCAGCGGTTGCCGGCCGCGGCGACGCCGCCGATGATCGGCCCGAGCGTGACCATGCCGAAGAGCCCCAGGCTGACGACGGCGGCCGTCGTCGGCAGCCGCTCGACGCCGTGCGAGGTGACGAGCGGCGGGAGCGCGACGACGAGCAGCATTCCCGTCGCCAGGCCCTGGAGCACGCGACCGGCGGTGAAGAGCTCGATGCCGGGCGCTACGAGCGCGAGCACCGACCCCAGCACGAAGACGGCTTCGCAGAGCAGGTAGAGCCGCCGCACGGATGCACGCTGGATGAGATCGGCCGAGACGACGGCACCGAGCGCATAGCCGGCGCTCGCGAGCGCGGAGGCCAGCTCGAAGCCGAATCTGCTCGCCCCGAGGTCGCGCATGACCGGCTGCTGGAAGATGTTCACGGCGGGTGACAGCACGATGAACGGGCACAGCGCCAGCAGCACGATCGCGACGGCGGCGGCATAGCTGTCGGAGAGCGGCGCGCGCCGCAGACTGCCCCACATGCTGCGCAGCGTGTCCGGCGCGGCGATTCCCAAACGTCGGCCGCAGCAGGGGCTGTTTCAGAATCGCCGCCGGGGGACACGTTCGCGCCATGCGCGCACTCGACCTCATCTCCCGCTGGCCCGTCCTCAAGCAGACGACGAACGATCCCCTCGCGCTCGCGGCGAGCGCCAAGTCACCCGCCCCGCAGGCCAACGCCGAGCGCATCGACGGCGCGCAGGTCACGCGCTCGATCTGTCCATACTGCGCCGTCGGCTGCGGGCAGCTCGTCTACTCGCGCGCCGGGAAGGTGACGCAGATCGAGGGCGATCCCGACAGCCCGATCTCGCGCGGCCGGCTGTGCCCGAAGGGGTCGGCGTCGAAGAGCCTCGTGACGTCGCCGCTGCGCGAGCGCGCCGTGCTCTACCGGCGCCCGCACGGCACCGCCTGGGAGGCGCTGCCGCTCGACGAGGCGATGGACATGATCGCCGACCGCGTGATCGCCGCTCGCGACGGAGGCTGGGAGGACGAGGACGACGACGGCCGCAGGCTGCGGCGCACGCTCGGCCTCGCCAACCTCGGCGGGGCGACGCTCGACAACGAGGAGAACTACCTCATCAAGAAGCTGATGACGGGCCTCGGCGTCGTGCAGGTGGAGAATCAGGCGCGTATCTGACACTCCTCCACCGTGCCCGGTCTGGGCACGTCGTTCGGGCGCGGCGGGGCGACCACGTTCCAGCAGGACCTCGCGAACGCCGACTGCGTCCTGATCATGGGGTCGAACATGGCGGAGGCCCATCCGGTCGGGTTCCAGTGGGTCATGGAGGCGCGCGAGCGCGGCGCCGACGTGATCCACGTCGACCCCCGCTTCAGCCGCACGAGCGCGTCCGCGACGCAGTACGCCCGCGTGCGCGCGGGCACCGACATCGCGTTCCTCGGCGGCATCATCCACCACATCCTCGAGGGCGGGCACGAGTTCCGCGACTACGTCGTCAATTACACGAACGCGCCGATCATCATCGGCGACGACTACCGCGACAGCGAGGATCTCGCGGGCTTCTTCTCGGGCTGGAAGCCCGACGGCAGCGGCTACGACACGAGCTCGTGGCAGTACAAGGGCATGCAGGCGCACTCCTCCGGCGGCGAGCGCGAGTCGGGCGCGACGATGGGCGAGCAGGCGGGCCACGGCGCGCAGGGCGCGTCGCTCGACGGCGGCGAGCCGCCGCACTCCGATCGGACGCTCGAGGATCCGCGCTGCGTCTTCCAGCTGCTGCGGCGCCACTACGCCCGCTACACGCCCGAGTTCGTCGAGCGGGTGTGCGGGCTCCCGCGCGCCGACTTCCTGCGCGTCTGCGACTCGCTCTGCAGCAACTCGGGCCGTGAGCGAACCTCGGCGATCGTCTACGCCGTGGGCTGGACGCAGCACACGGTCGGCGTGCAGATCATCCGCGCGGCGTCGATCGTGCAGCTGCTGCTCGGCAACATCGGCCGCCCCGGCGGCGGCGTCATGGCGCTGCGCGGGCACGCCTCGATCCAGGGCTCGACGGACATCCCCACGCTTTACAACATCCTCCCCGGCTACCTGCCGATGCCGCATGCCCAGGCTCATTCGAGCCTGCGCGAGTACATCGATCTGACGCAGTCGCCGGCCGGCTTCTGGGGGCACCTGGACAGCTACGCGACGAGCCTGCTGAAGGCCTACTGGGGTGAGCACGCGACGGTCGAGAACGACTTCTGCTTCGACCACCTGCCGCGCATCAGCGGCGACCACGGCCACTACCAGACCGCGCTCGCCATGAGCCGGGGGGAGGTCGACGGCCTGATCGTCGCGGGCGAGAACCCCGCCGTCGGTTCGGCCAACGGCCGCATCCAGCGCGACGCCCTCTGCAACGCCAAGTGGGTCGTCGTGCGCGACTTCTTCGAGATCGAGACGGCGGCGTTCTGGAAGAGCTCGCCGGAGATCGACAGCGGCGAGCGGCGCAGCGAGGACGTCGCGACGGAGGTCTTCTTCCTACCGGCCGCGGCGCACACCGAGAAGGCCGGGTCGTTCACGAACACGCAGCGCCTCCTGCAGTGGCACCACAAGGCCGTCGAGCCGGAGGGCGACTGCCGCTCCGACCTGTGGTTCTACTACCACCTCGGCCGCCTCGTCCGCGAGAAGCTCGCGCGCCGTGCGCGCGCGGACGACCGCGACCGCCCGATCCTCGAGCTCACCTGGGACTACCCCACCGAGGGCGCGATCGCCGAACCGTCGGCCGAGGCGGTGCTGCGCGAGATCAACGGCACCGGCCCCGACGGCGCGGCGCTCTCGGCCTACACCGAGCTGAAGGCCGACGGCTCGACGTCGTGCGGCTGCTGGATCTACTGCGGGACGTACGCGAAGGGCGTCAACCAGGCCGCGCGCCGCACGAGCCGTCACGAGCAGGGCCCGGTCGCGCCGGAGTGGGGCTGGGCCTGGCCGGCGAACCGGCGCATCCTCTACAACCGCGCCTCCGCCGACCCCGACGGGAAGCCCTGGTCG
>DASXXY010000155.1:0-7779 GCA_036502805.1 Gaiellales bacterium
GACGACGTGCACGCCGCGATCGCCGGCCACGAGCTGCTGCTCGGGCCGTTCGCGGTCGGCGGCGGCTTCTGCCAGGTCGCGTTCGTGCTGATCGACGGCGCGGTCGTGGAGTTCATGCAGTACGCGGACGCCGACGAGGAAGGCTGGTTCTAGTGCGCCGCCTCGAAGGCTCACGCGGCGCGGACGCACCACGTGGACGCCGCGGGAGCCACCCGGCGTCCTGCCGCTGCTGAACCCGGCGAACGGCCGCGCGCCGCCCCCGGGACGTCCATCCAGCACACTCACGACACGTGACCTCGCGAAACGGAGCAGCATGCACAACGCGCTGGCAGGACACACGAACTCGTACCACACGCACACCCGCGAGGAGGCCTTCGCGGGCATCGCCGCGGCGGGCTACCGGACGGTCGAGCTGACGGCCGTCGAGGGCTGGACGGAGCACGTCGACCTCGACGCCGACAGCGGCGAGCTGCGCGCGCGGCTCGCCCACTACGGCCTCGAGCCGGTCGTGCTCTCCGGGCACTCCGACCTGACGACCGCCGAGGGCCTGGCGCTCGGCATCAAGGCCGTGCGCTGGTGCGCCGACTACGGCCTCCCGGTCATGAGCACGGCGATCGGCGGGCACTCGAGCCAGGAGGAGGACGAGTCGGCGTTCCTCGCCAACATCACGGCGCTGGCCGAGGCGGCCGAGGACGCCGGCGTCGACGTCGCGCTCGAGATCCACGGCGACATCATGGCGAGCGGCGCGAAGACGGTGCCGCTGCTCGAGCGCATCGGGCAGCCGCGGATCAAGGTCGCCTACGACAGCGGCAACTGCGAGTTCTACGGCGACGTCACGGCCGTCGACGACATCTCGACGGTGATCCCGTACCTCGCCAACGTCCACCTCAAGGATCACCGCGGCGGCAAGGGGAACTGGGACTTCCCGGCGCCCGGCGACGGCACGGTCGACTTCGGCTCGCTGCTGGGGCAGCTCGAGGCGGGCGGCTACGCCGGCCCGCTCTCGGTGGAGATCGAGTTCCAGGGCGACCCGTGGCCGCCGCTCGCGGAGGTCGACGCCTCGATGGCGCGCGCCTGCGCACATCTGAACGCGCTCGGCCTGGGATGATCGGCGTCGCGATCGTCGGCGGCGGCTTCATGGGCCAGACCCACGCGGGCGCCTGGGCGGCGCTCGCGGGCCGGGCCCGCGTGGCCGTCGTCTCGTCGCGCTCGCACGAGCGCGCCGCGCGCGTCGCCGCGCTCTGCGGCGCCGAGGCGACCGACGATCTCTACGCGCCGATCGACCGCCCGGACGTCGACGTCGTCGACATCTGCCTGCCGACGCCGCAGCACCGCGAGGCCGCCGAGCGCGCGTTCGCGGCCGGCAAGCACGTGCTGCTCGAGAAGCCGATCGCGCTCACGCTCGAGGACGCCGAGGCGATCACGGCCGCTGCCGCGCGCGCCGGCAAGCTGCTCGTCGTGGGCCTCGTGCTGCGCTTCTGGCCCGAGTACGCCGAGCTGCGCCGCATCGTCGCCTCCGGCGAGCTCGGACGGCCGCTCGCGGCGACCGCGCTGCGGCTCTCGCCGCCGCCGGCCTGGAACGACTGGATGATCGATCCCGCGCGCTCCGGCGGCGTCTGCGTCGACCTCATGGTGCACGACTTCGACGCCGTCTCGGCCGTGCTCGGCCCGCCGCGGCGCGTGTTCGCGCGCGCCCTGCGGCGCGGCCCGCACGGCGCTGCCCAGCACTGCTGCGCGCTCGTCGAGCACGAGGGCGGCGAGGCGTCCGTCGAGGGCGGCCTGATGCAGCCCGAGTCGTACCCGTTCACGAGCAGCCTGCGCGTGCTCTGCGAGCGCGGGGCCGTCGAGTACCCGTTCAGCGCCGCGCCGGCGGCCGACGGCGGCAACATCGGCGGCGTCGACCAGGCCGCGAACCGCCTGCGCGTCTACCCGGCCGACGGCCCGATGCGCCTCGTCGACGTCGCGAGCGGCGACCCCTGGGCGGGCCAGACCGCCGCGGTGACCGGCTGGCTCGAGCGCGGCGAGGCGCCGACGGAGGCGACCGGCGAGCACGCCACGCTGGCGCTGCGGGTCGCGCTGGCCGCGAGCCGGTCGCTCGCGAGCGGGGCGGTCGAGGAGGTCTAGGAACGCTGCCGGAGAGAACCTCCGGCCGTCCCGGATGGCAGCGAGCACGGGCTTGGAGGCCCCACCCGCTAGCCCTTCGCGCGCACCTGGGCCTTCTCCGCGGCTGCCTCGGCGGCAGCTTCGGCCACCGCCTCGCGGGTGTGCCAGATGCTCATGCCCTCGCCGAGCACCGGGCGGATGGCCGTGAAGCCGCGGCGGGCGAGCAGGGAAGCGGCGAGCGGCGAGCGCGTGCCGGTCTGGCAGACGACGGCCGTGGGCTTCGCCGGGTCGAGCGCGGAGAGGTCGGCCGTCGCCAGCAGGCGGTAGGGCACAGCGACGGCGCCGGCGGCGAGCTCCGTCTGCTCGCCGGCCTCGCGCACGTCGACGACCTGCAGCTCGCCGGCATCCGCGAGCTGGCCCATCTCGACGACGCCGAGCGGCGCGAAGCGCGTGTGCTCGTGCGCGCCGTCGATGCCGAAGGCGACCTCGGCGAGCTTCGTGAAGCCGACGGCCGCGAGCTTGCGGACGGCGTCCTCGGCCTGCTCGTGGCTGCTCGCCACGAGCACGACCTCGCGCTCGGCGTCGAGCGCGAAGCCGCAGCGGTTGCCGAAGCCGGGGACGGCGGCGGAGTCGTTGAACGAGCCCGCCATGTGCCCGCCGGCGAACGCCGCGCCGTCGCGCACGTCGAGCACCTGATCGCCGGCGGCCGGCATCTTCACGGTGCGCGCCCGCGCGGCCTCGCCGATCAGCGGCCCCCGGTTCAGCTCGACGATGCGCGCCATCGTCGGCGGCTTCGGGGCGAGCCCGGCGTTCGCGCGCTCGACGAACTGCGCGACCGTCATGTCGGCGAGCATCGGGTTGAAGCGGCGCTCGAAGCCGAGCGTCGAGGACGTCTTGGCCGACATGCCGCGTCCGCAGAGCGAGCCGGCGACGTGGCCCGGGAAGAGCTCGACGCCGTTGTCGAGCGTCCCGAGGCGCTCGTGCAGCGAGCGGTAGAGCGCCGCCGCGCCCTCGTCGCCCGCGACCGCGAGGTCGGGACGACCGCTGTCACCGACGAACAACGCGTCGCCCGAGAGCACGAGCCAGGGCTCGTCGCCGCGCGTGCGGTCGGCGACGACGATGCAGCAGTGCTCGGGCCGATGGCCGGGCGTGTGCAGCACGTCGAGCGCGATGTTGCCGACCTCGATGCGGTCGCCGTCGCGCAGCGGCCGGTGCTCGTAGACGGCGTTCGCGACCTCGTGGATCGCGATCCAGCAGCCGTGCTGCTGGGCCAGGATGCCGTGGCCGGAGACGTGGTCGGCGTGCGTGTGCGTCTCGATCACGCCGACGAGCTTCGCGCCGTGGCGCGTGCAGAGCGCGAGCACCTCGCGCACGTCGAGCGGCGGGTCGACGATCACGGCCTCGCCCGCGACCTGGCAGCCGACGAGGTAGGAGGCGCAGCCGAGGTCGCGCCAGACGATCTGTTCGAAGATAATTCGAGCCCCAATCCGCGTGCGATCACGAGGCGCTGGATCTCGTTCGTGCCCTCGCCGATCTCCAGGATCTTCGCGTCGCGGTAGAAGCGCGAGACGGCATATTCGTCCATGTAGCCGTAGCCGCCGTGGATCTGCACTGCCTCGTCGGCGACGCGGCAGGCCAGCTCGGCCGTGTAGAGCTTGGCCATCGAGGCCTCGTGCGCGAAGGGGCGCCCGCGATCCTTGAGCCACGCACAGCGGTAGACGAGCGCCCGCGCGGCGGCGATCTCGGTGGCCATGTCGGCGAGCTTGAACTGGATCGCCTGGAAGCGCGAGATCGCGCGCCCGAACTGCTGGCGCGTGCGGGCGTAGGCGAGCGCGAGCTCGTACGCGCCCTGCGCGAGGCCGAGGCCGAGGGCGGCGACCGAGATGCGGCCGCCGTCGAGGATCGTGAGGAACTGGTGCAGGCCCTCGCCGCGCGGCCCGAGCAGGTTGTCCGCGGGGACGCGGCAGCCGGCGAACGCGAGCGGCCGCGTGTCGGACGACTTCCAGCCCATCTTCTTGAGCGGCGGGCCGACGTCGTAGCCGGGCGTGCCGTTCGGGACGATGAAGTTCGAGATCTCGTCGTCGCCCGTGCGCGCCGTGATCGTGACGCAGCCGCTGATCTCGGTGCCGGCGTTCGTGATGAACATCTTCGCGCCGTCGATCACCCACTCGCCGTCCTCGGCGCGCGCCGTCGTGCGCGTGGCGCCGGCGTCGGAGCCGGCCTCGGGCTCGGTCAGGCCGAACGCCGCGAGCTGCTCACCGGCCGCGAGCCGAGGCAGCCACTCCGCGCGCTGGCGCTCGTCGCCGAAGAGCAGGATCGGCATCGTGCCGAGCGAGGTGTGCGCGGCGACGGTGATCGCGAACGAGGAGTCGACGCGCGCGAGCTCCTCGATGCAGATGGCGTAGGCGAGCGTGTCGCCGCCGGTGCCGCCGTCGGCCTCGGGCACGGGGATGCCGAGCAGGCCGAGCCCGGCGGCCTGGCGCAGCTCGGCGAGCGGGAAGCGACCGTCCGCATCGAGCTCCTCGGCGACCGGCCCGACGACGCCTTCTGCGAAGCCCCGCACGGTCTCGCGGAAGAGGCGGTGCTCGTCAGACAGGTCGAGGTCCACGGAGCGCACGATACCGGCCTCACTAGGATGCGAGGTGTGGATGCCGTCTCGCTTGCCCGCTACGCCGACGCGATCGTGCGCGACGGGCTCCAGATCGGCGAGGGCGACGTCCTCGCGGTGCACCCCGAGCCGATCCAGCGCGAGCTGGCCGTGGCGCTCACGGAGGCGGGTTACCGCGCCGGGGCGCGCTACGTCGACGTGCTCGAGACCGACCCGCGCATCACGCGCGCCCGCGCGCTCGGCGCGCCCGAGGACACGCTCGACTGGCGTCCGGCCTGGGAGGACGCCCGCATGCGCGAGCTCGTGCGCGAGGGCGCGGGCATCGTCTGGATCGCCGGCAGCGAGGATCCGCAGGTGCTCGCCGACGTGCCGCCCGCGCGCGCGGTGCGCCGCGTCACCGACCGCGCCGGCCTGCCGCCCTACCGCAGGGCCGTCGGCAAGGCCGACGCGCGCTTCGCGGTGATCGCGTGGCCGTCGCCGGCCTGGGCCGCGCAGGTCTATCCCGAGCTCGCCCCGGACGACGCCGTCGCCGCGCTCGGCCGCGACCTCCTGAGCTTCGCACGGCTCGGCCCGGTCGATCCGACCGGTGGCTGGCGGCTGCATGCCGAGCAGCTCGCCGAGCGCGCCGCGCGGCTGACGGCGCTCGATCTACGCGAGCTGCGGCTGACGGCGCCCGGCACCGATCTCCGCTTCGCGCTCCCCCCGGGCACGAGCTGGCGCGGCGGCATCAACGACGTGCGCGGGCACCGCATCACGCCCAACATCCCCACCGAAGAGGTCTTCACGAGCCCCGACCAGTCGGCGACGTCCGGGCAGTTCCGCTGCACGCGGCCGCTCGCGCTCGCCGGCCGCGTGATCGAGGGCATCGCCGGCGAGTTCAAGCGCGGCCGGCTCGTGCGCATCGAGGCCGCCGACGACGGCGACCGCGAGTTCCTGGCGGGCTATCTGGCGCGCGACCGCGGCGCCTCGCGGCTCGGCGAGCTCGCGCTCGTGGACAGCTCCTCGCGCGTGGGTGCGGTCGGGCGGCCGTTCTTCACGACGCTGCTCGACGAGAACGCCGCCGCGCACATCGCGTTCGGCCTCGGCTTCGGCGACTGCCGGGCACCCGGAACGCCGCCGCCGAACCGCTCGGTCGTGCACCTCGACGTCATGATCGGCTCGCCCGAGATGGACGTCGAGGCCGTCGATGCCGCCGGCAAGACGGTCACGATCATCGCCGACGGCGCGTTCGCCGCCGGGCTCTGACCGTCTAGATCAGGTTCCCGAGCGCGCTGACGACGATGCCCGCGATCGCCATGGCGGCGGCGATCAGCGCCTCGTCTGTGGTGAGCGACCACATGCGCCACTGCCCCGCGCGGTCGCCCTCGGGCAGATCGGGTGGCGGCAGCAGCTCCGGTCGCGGCTTCCGCCAATCCGTCAGGTAGCCGAGCCACACGCGTCGCGTCGCGTAGCCGACCGCTGCGCTCTCGAGCAGCGCTCCCACGAGCACGAGCGGCGCGTGCCAGTCGTCCTGGCCCTGCGCCAGGCCGACGGCCAGGATGGCCACGACGATGCCGGCGAGCGCGAGCCCGCCGAGGTGCCTGGGAGGGCCCGTCTCGTGCATGGCGAGAGGTTACGGAGCTTCGGCCGCGAGTTCCACCAGGAGCTCGCCGGCCGAGACCTGCTGGCCCGCGCGGCAGGCGACGTGCGCGACGCGGCCCGCGAACGGCGCCCACACCGGGTGCTCCATCTTCATGGCCTCGAGCACGAGCAGCACGGCGCGCTCCTCGACCTCGTCGCCCTCGGCGACGTCCAGCCGCAGCACGGCGCCAGGCATCGGCGCCGTGATGCGGGCGACGCCCGCGGCCGTGCCGCCGGCCGAGCGGCGGGCGTGGCGCTCGGGCTCCTCCAGCGACGTGCGCTCGATGCGCACGTCGCGGCCGCCGAGCCAGACGTGCAGGGCGCCGTCGGCGGCGCGCGCGACGGGGATCTCGGGCGCGGCCGCCCGGGCGCCGGCTCGCCAGCGGCCCTGCCACGGGCTCGGGCCGCGCTCGCCGAGCGCGTAGGCCTCGGCCGCGGCGAGCGCCTCTGCGGGCGGCCCGTCGCCGTCCTCCGGCTGCCACGTGCGCTCGAGCCAGCCGGTGTCGATCGCGCCGCGCGCGAACTCCTCGCTGGCGGCGATGGAGCGCAGCAGCGGCAGGTTCGTGGTCAGGCCGAGCACGACGACGTCGTCGAGCGCGGCGCGCAGCCGGGCGAGCGCGCGCTCGCGCGTCTCGCCGTGCACGCAGAGCTTCGCGAGCAGGCCGTCGTAGCGCGTTCCGACGACGTCGCCGCCGTCCACGCCGGCGTCGACGCGGATGCCCGGGCCGCGTGGCCAGCGCACGGCCAGCACGGTGCCGGACGTCGGCAGGAAGCCGTGATCGGCGTCCTCGGCGTAGATCCGCGCCTCGAGCGCGTGGCCGCGCAGCAGGATGTCGCCCTGCTCGAGCTGCAGCGGACGGCCGGCCGCGATCTCGAGCTGGCGGCGCACGATGTCGATGCTCGTCACGAGCTCCGTGACGGGGTGCTCGACCTGGATGCGCGCGTTCATCTCGAGGAAGTACCAGCTGCCGTCGGGCGCGAGCAAGAACTCGGCGGTGCCCGCGCCGACGTAGCCGACGGCTTCCGCCAGCCGCAGCGCCGCCGCGCCGAGGTCGGCGCGCAGCTCGCGCCCGACGCCGGGCGCGGGCGCCTCCTCGACGACCTTCTGGTGGCGCCGCTGGGCCGAGCAGTCGCGCTCCCCGAGGTGGATCGCGGCGCCGTGCGCGTCGCACAGGATCTGCACCTCGACGTGGCGTGCGTGCTCGACGTAGCGCTCGTACACGAGGCCGCCGTCGCCGAAGGCCGCCTCGGCCTCGCGCGCGGCCGCCTCGAGCGCAGCCGGCAGCTCCTCGGCCGTGCGCACGACGCGCATGCCGCGGCCGCCCCCGCCGGCGCGCGCCTTCACGAGCACCGGATAGCCGACGTCGTCCGCATCGGCCCCGCCGGGGACGACCGGCACGCCCGCGCGCTGCGCGAGCTCGCGCGCGGCGTCCTTGCGGCCGAGCGTC
>DASXXY010000156.1:0-5681 GCA_036502805.1 Gaiellales bacterium
CTTCGTCCCGGGCATCCGCCTGCACATGAAGCACGCGATCGGCCACGGCGCGACGGCGCAGGAAATCATGGAGGTGCTCGAGCTGACCGCCACGCTCGGCATCCACGCCTGCAACATCGGCGTGCCGATCCTCTTCGAGGAGCTCGAGGCCGCCGGGCAGCCGGTGCCCACGCAGCTCTCGGCGCGCCAGGAGGAGCTGAAGGCCGACTTCACGGAGAAGCGCGGCTACTGGCACCAGTTCTGGAACGAGATCCTGCTGCTCGACGCCGACTTCTTCGAGGCCTACACGCGCTTCTCGTCGGTGCCCTGGGTGACGGGCACGCTCGAGCCGAAGGTCAAGGAGCTGATCTACACCGCCTTCGACGTCTCGGCCACGCACCTCTACGCGCCCGGCCTGCGCCTGCACATCAAGAACGCGATCGGCTACGGCGCGACGAAGGAGGAGATCCTCGAGGTCATGGAGCTCGCATCCACGATCGGGATCCACGCCTGCGAGCTGGGCGTGCCGATCCTGCTCGAGGAGATCGAGGCGGCCGGATGACGGCGATCGCAGCACTCCCCGAGCAGGAGCTCCTGCGGCGCTACGAGCGCTACAAGTCGCTCACGCTCGCCGCGACCGCAGCGCTGATCCTCGCGCAGCCGGTCGGCGACCTGCGCGACCGCGCCGAGGCGCTGCACGAGGAGTGCCGGGCCGGCGGGGCGGGAGAGGGGCCGCAGGGCGCGGCCTGTAGCGCCGCCGCGGCCGATCTCGCGGAGCTGCTGCGGCTGGCGGCGGCGGGCGAGGACACGGGCGCGCTGCTGGAGCGCGCCCGCGCGTCCCACCGGCGCCTGCGGCGCGAGATCTGGGACGTCCAGCCGTGCGAGTACGTGCCCTGCTGTGTCTCCGATCGCCACGACCACTGAGGAGGAGCGAGATGGCTGACTATTCGATCTGGGTCGTCGAGTACGCGCGCGTCAAGGAGTTCGCCAAGGGCATCCTGCTCTACGGCCAGTGGAACACCGGGACGACGATCGCGCCCTACTGCTACGCGGTCGTCAAGGGCGAGGGCAAGACGATCGTCATCGACACCGGCTACAACCACGAGGAGTTCGGGATGGTGCTGGCGCAGGGCTACGGCGTCAGCGACTGGCAGCCCGCCGACGTCGTGCTGCCGCGCATCGGCGTCGACCCGGCGGAGGTCGACATCGCCGTGCTCACGCACAACCACTTCGACCACGCCGGCGGCGTCGAGATGTTCCCGAACGCGCACATCTACATCCAGGAGCGCGAGCTCTCGCGCTACCTCTGGGCGGCGGGCCTGCCCGACCGCATGCAGTGGCTCACGAGCGCCGTCGACCCGGACCTGATGCTGTGGCTCGTCCAGCGCCTCAAGGACGGCAAGCTCACCGTGCTCTCCGAGGAGACGGAGATCCTCCCAGGGATGCGCCTCGTGCCCGCGCACGACACGCACACCGCCGGGTGCCAGTACGTGACGATCGAGAACGAGCGCGACGGCCGCTGGGTCATGGCGGGCGACAACTGCTACGTCTACGAGAACTTCACGGGCCTCGGCGACGGGCGCTTCAATCCGATCGGGCTCGTGTTCGGCAGCGTCGAGCGCTGCGTCGTGACGATGGAGGAGATGTGGCAGTACGTCGGCCAGGACGTCACCCGCATCGTTCCCTTCCACGAGCAGAAGCTGTGGGAGACGTTCCCGTCGAAGCGGTTCGACGACACGCTGCACGTCGCGGAGCTCTCGCTCGGCGCAGGTGAGCAGAGCCGCGTGGGCGCATGAGCGAGGCGCCCCGCACGAGCGGCATGATCGGCCTCGGCAACATGGGCGGGCGGATCGCCCGCCGCATCCGCGACGCCGGCCTGCCCGTGCGGGGCCATGACCGCAGCCCCGAGCAGGCCGCCGGGTCCGGGATCGAGCCGGCGGCGTCGATCGCCGAGCTCGTCGCGGCGGCCGACGTCGTGTTCCTGTCGCTGCCGGACTCGACGGTCGTCGAGGCCGTGATCTTCGGCGACGGCGGGATCGTCGAGAGCGCGCGCCCGGGACGGGTGGTCGTCGATCTCTCGACGTCCGCGCCGAGCTCGTCGGTGCGCGTCCACGCCGCGCTCGCCGAGCGCGGCGTCGCGTTCGTCGACGCCGGCATCTCCGGAGGCGCGGCGGCCGCCGAGCAGGGGACGCTCGCGATCATGGCGGGCGGCTCGCAGGACGCGCTTGCGCTCGCCGGGCCGTTCCTCGACACGTTCAGCGCGCACGTCTACCACATGGGCGCGCCGGGCTCGGGGCATGTCGCGAAGCTGCTCAACAACTTCCTCAACGCGATCAGCCTCGCGGCCACGGCCGAGGTCATGGTGGCCGCACGGCGCGCCGACCTCGACCTGGCGCAGCTGCTCGACGTGATCAACCACTCGAGCGGCGTCAACTTCGCGACCATGAACCGCTTCCCGAAGATCATCGAGGGCGACTACCTCGAGGGCGGCCTGACGAGCGCGCTGATGGCCAAGGACGTGCGCCTGTACCTCGAGTACCTGCAGCAGATCGAGGTCACGAGCTTCACCGGCGCCGCGACGCTCGGCGCCTTCCACCTCGCCGGCGCGCTCGGCTACGGCGACCAGATCTCCAACCGCGTGGTCGACGCGATCGGCGACATCGCCGGCGGCGTCCGCGTGCAGCAGACCGAAAGGGCGTCGTCATGAGGATCGCCAAGGCGGCGCGCACGGGCGCCCCCACGGAGCAGCGCGGGCCGACGTTCACGGGCCGCGTGTGGGCCGACCCGGTGCTCGGCGCCGCAAACGGCGTGATGGTCAACAACGTCTTCTTCGAGCCCGGCGCGCGCACGCACTGGCACACCCACGACGTCGCGCAGGTGCTGAGCGTCGTCGCGGGCGAGGGGCGCGTGCAGTCGCGCGACGGCAGCGGCTCGGCGATCGGCGCGGGCGACGTGGTGCACATCCCCGCCGGCGAGGAGCACTGGCACGGCGCGGCGCCCGCCAGCTACCTGCTGCACCTGGCCGTCTCGGTCGGGGCGACCAACTGGCTCGACGCCGTGAGCGACGCCGACTACGAGCGAGCGACGGGCAGCGAGTGACGCGACGCGCCCTGAGCGCCCTGCGCGCGCACCTGCATGCCGGCCTCTGCGCGCGGCGCGCGCCCGAGCGCCCGGAGCGCACGCCCGGGGGCAGGCCCTAGTGCTGCAGGCGCTGCTCAGCGGCCTCGCCATCGGCTCGATCTACGGGCTCGTCGGCATGGGCTTCGCGATCGCGTTCTACGTCACGCGCGTGATCAACTTCGCGCAGGGCCAGCTGCTCATGGTCGCGGTCATGATCACGGCCTCGATCGCGCGCACGGGCGCCTGGTCGGGCTTCGCGATCGTCGCGGGCATCGCCGCCTCGGGCGTCGTCGGCGCGGCGATCTACTTCGTCGCCGTGCGGCCGGTGCTCGCGTTCGACCGCTTCAGCTTCGCCTGGCTCGTGAGCACGCTCGGCGTCGCGCTGATCCTCGAGAACCTCGCGGCGCTGATCTGGGGCCCGACGTCGCGCTCGTTCCCGCTGCTCCTGAACGGCACGACGATCCACATCGGCAGCGCGGTGCTGACCGGCCAGGAGGCGCTCGCGATCGTCGTCGCGCTGGCGATGGCCGCCGGCTTCGAGCTGTTCCGGCGGCGCACGCTCTACGGCAAGCTCGGCATGGCGATCGCGCACGATCCCGAGATGGCGTCGTCGATCGGCGCCAACACCATGGTGATCGCTGCCGCGACGTTCGCGCTCGCCGGCGTCTTCGCCGGCGTCGCCGGCGTGCTGATCGGCCCGATCACGTACTCCAACCCCTACCTCGGCGACACCTACGGCATCGCCGGCTTCGTGGCGCTCATGATCGGCGGCGTCGCGCGACCCGCGGCGGCGATGGCGGGCGGGCTGATCCTGGGCGTGCTCGGCGAGGCCGCGAACCGCCTCATCAACCCGCAGGCGGCGGACTGGTTCCCGTTCGTGGTCGTCGTGGTGGTGCTGCTGCTCCTGCCCGACGGGCTGCTCTCGGTGCGCTCGCCGCTCGCGCTCCTGCGGCGCGCGCGCGGCGGGGCGGAGGCGGCCGCGTGAGCAGCCGCGGCTCGCGCCTGCTCGCCGAGCCGGCCTTCTTCGCCGGGGTCGCGGCCTACCTCGTCTTCACGTACTGGGCCGCGCACGGGACGCTCTACGTGCAGGGCCTCGTGCTCGTGGCCGCGGTCTTCGGCATGCTCGCCGTCAGCCTCGACATGGTCGCCGGCATGACCGGGCTCTACTCGCTCGGCCACGCCGGCCTCTTCGCGCTCGGCTCGTACGCGACGACCATCCTCTACAACGACCACCACTGGAGCCTCTGGCTGATCCTGCCGACGTGCATCGTCGGCGTCGGCCTCGTCGGGCTCGCGCTGGGCGCGCTCTCGCTGCGCGTGAGCGGCCTCTACTTCGCCATCACGACGTTCATCTTCACGCTCGTGCTGACCGTCGTCGCGAGCGACTCGACGTTCACCGGCGGCTACGGCGGACTGATCGGCCCGCTCTATCCCGACTTCCCGTCATGGCTCTCATGGGCCGGCAAGCCCGTGATCTGGACGTGCCTGGCCGCACTCGGGATCACGATCCTGATCACGCTCGGCATCCGCCGCTCGCCGCTCTACCCGGTGCTGCTCGCGATCCGCGACGCCGAGCCGTTCGCCGCCGCGGCGGGCGCGCGCACCTCGGCGATCAAGGTCGGCATGTTCGGCCTCTCGGCCGCGATCGCGGGCGCCGCCGGCTGGATCTTCGCGTTCCAGGGCATCGTCTCGCCCGGCCAGTTCAACTGGGCCGTGTCCGTGAACATCCTCGTGATGGTGATCATCGGGGGCATGAACACGACGATCGGCCCCGTTTTGGGAGCGGCGTTCATCACGATCTTTCCCGCCCAGGTGAACATCAACCCGTTCTGGCAGGAGGTGCTCTTCGGGACGCTCTTCGTGGCCGTGATCGTGCTCTTCCCCGAGGGCTTCATGGGCGTCCTGCGCTGGGCCGGGAGGCAGGTGCTGCAACGGCTGCGCACGGCGCCGGCGACGGCCCGCCCGCCCGCTGCGGCAGGGGTGGAGGCGCACGTGCCGCTCGCGACGGCGGCCGTCGAGGCCGCCGCCCGGGCCGGGGATGAGGCGGAGGCGCCGGTCGCCGCGGCTGCCGACGGCGAGCTCGCGATCACCTGCCGCGACGTCGTCTTCCGCTACACGGCCGGGCCGGCCGTGCTCAGCAACGTCGACTTCAGCGTGCGCGCGGGCACGATCCACGGGCTGATCGGCCCGAACGGCTCGGGCAAGAGCACGCTCGTCGACCTGATCAGCGGGCGCATCCGCCCCGAGTCGGGGACGATCGCGATCCACGGCGTCGCCATGGAGCGCAGCGGGGCCGCGACGCGCGCGCGGCACGGCCTCGCGCGCACGTTCCAGTCCGCCGCGCTCGTCGGCGAGCTGGCCGCGCGCCAGAACGTGATGATCGGGCTCTACACGCGCATCCCGCGGCTCGTCGAGCGCTCGCCGCTGTGGCCGGCGCTGCCCGCGACCCGCCGCGAGACGCGCAAGGCGAAGGCGGCCGTCGCCGAGGCGCTGACGCTCGTCGGAGCCGAGGCCTGGGCGAACGCGCGCGTGGCCGACGTGCCGCACGGCATCGAGCAGCTGACGCAGCTCGCGGCGGCGAC
>DASXXY010000157.1:0-28575 GCA_036502805.1 Gaiellales bacterium
CAGAACGGCACGCCGGCGCAACGGGCGCGGGCGCGCTTGTTCGTGAGCGACGGCAGCGACGGCGCCACGCGCCCGCTGCCGGGCTTCAGGCTCGTCCGCCGCATCGCGCGCAGCGACGGCGGCGCCGTGATGCGCCTCTACGAGCGGGTCTAGGGCGTGTCCGCGCTCCCGCGCCGGCAGGACGGGCGCACGCCCGTCGCGCTGATCGCCGGCCTGCTCGCCGCGGCCTTCCTCGCGACGCGCCTCGCGCTGCTCTGGCGCTTCCCGTGGTTCGTCGACGAGACGACGTTCGCGAGCTTCGCGAAGCAGGTGCACGGCGACGCCGGGCAGCTCTTCATCGCCGAGGGCGACAAGAAGGGCCTGCTGGCCTCGTGGCTCGGCGCCGCGCTGATCACCCTGGGCATCGACCCCGTGACCGCGATGCGGCTGCTCGCCGGCGCCGGCGCGGCGCTCGCCGCGGCCTGCGGCGGGCTGATCGTGCGCCGGCTCTACGGCCTGCGCGAGGGGCTGCTCACGGCCGCCCTGGTCGCGCTCGGGCCGTTCTTCCTCGTGACCGCATCGGTCGGCGTCTACGACTCGCTCGTGACGGGCCTCGTGACGGCCGCCGTGCTGGTCGCGCTGCGCCTCGCCGAGCGGCCCCGGCTGACGACGGCGCTGCTGCTCGGCGCCGTCGTCGGCGCCGGCCTGTTGACGAAGCCGACGGCCTGGGTGACGGCGGCGGTGCTGCCGGCGACGCTGCTGCTGATCGACCGCACGTCAGCGGAGCGCCGCCGGCGGCTCCTGCGCTGGTCGGCGCACGCCGCGGGTGCGCTCGTCCTGGCCTACGCGATCGCCTCGCTGGCGCGCCTGACGCCGCTCTACGACAAGCCGATCCCGATCCGCAACCAGCGCAGCCTCGGCGACATCCTCGGCCATCCCGGGCTGCCGCTGCTCAAGGACATCCTCACGAACGTCGCCTGGATGCTCACCGAGCTGCTCGGCTACCTCACGTTCCCGGGCCTTGCGCTCGCGCTCGCGGGAGCCGTCGTCGCCTGGCGGCGTCGGCGCCGGCCCGCAGCGGTGCTCGCGATCTGGGCCGGCTCCGTGATGCTCTCGATGGCGCTGCTGCCGCTGACGGCCAACGCGCGCTACCTCGCGACCGCGATCGTGCCGCTCGCAGCGTTCGTCGCGATCGGCGCGTTCGCCGCCTGGGATGCCGTGCTCGCGCGCTTCCCGCAGCGCCCCCGGCTCGCGCGCGCCGTCGCCGGCGCGGGCGCCGCCGCGGCGCTGCTCCCGGCGCTCGTCTTCAACGCGAGCGTGCTCGCCGATCCGGCGACGGCGAGCTACCCGGGGCTCGACGAGCACCAGTACGTGACGCAGCAGAGCGCGCTCACGCGCATCGGACCGGTCGTCTCGGCGATCCGGCGCGCCGGCGGGCCCTACCCCGTGCGCATCGACGTCGGGCCCTATCCCCAGCGCGACGACGTCGGCCCATGGGGGCTCGACCTGCGCCTCAACGGCACGACCGTCGGCGACGCCCGGCGCTTCCGCGTGTTCGTGCACGGCACGCCGGCGCAGCGGGCCGCCGCGCGCTGGCTGCTCAGCGACGGGCTGAAGAGCGACCGCGCTCCGCGGCCCGGCTACCGGCTCGTGCTGCGGCTCCCGCGCAGCGACCACGGCGCCGTCATGCGCCTCTACGAGCGCAGCGGGGGCTTGCGTCCTCGCAGCGGAAGCCGGTGACGGCGAGGTTGCCGACCGGCAGCGGGAACGAGAGCCGGCGCAGCGCGCCGTGCCGGGCGCCCGCGACGAGCGCGCCCTTGGGACCGCGCGGCAGCGGCGCGAGCTTCAGCCAGTAGTGCAGCGGGTAGCGGTTCGCGAACGGCCGCACGCCGACGCTCGCGTAGCCGGTGCGCTCGAGCAGCGCGCGCGCGCTGGCCTGCGAGAACAGCTGCAGGTGCTCGATGTCGATGATCGGCGAGCGCATGCCGAGCGCACGGTTGAGCGGCGCGCGGCGGTCGTGGCAGACGATCATGAGCGCGCCGCCGGGAGCGAGTAGCGCGTGCGCGTCGCGGCACAGCTGCGCGGGGTCGGGCACGTGCTCGATCGTCATGCAGCACGTGATCAGGTCGTAGGGGCCGTCCGCGGCCGCGCGGCCGGCGTCGAAGACGTCGTGCACGATGAGCTCGCGCACGCGCGGCGAGGCCGCAGCGAGCGGCGCGGCGGAGGGCTCGTAGCCGCGCACGCGGCCGAAGCCGAGGTCGAGCAGCTGCTCGAGTAGCGAGCCCTCGCCGGTGCCGATGTCGAGCGCCGCGCCGGTGCCGCCGAGGCGCGGCAGGAGCGCGCGCACGAGGCGCGCGTAGGTGCGGCTCGCGTAGACGGCCTCCTCCTTGCTGTCGAACGCCGCCGCGCCGTAGGCCTCGCCGATCGCGCCGACGTCGAGCACCGGGTCGGCGTAGACGAGGTCGCAGACCGGGCACTCGACGAGCCGGTGGTGCATGTACTCGGGGAACTTGCGCGACGCGAACGCGTACTCGTCGAGCGCCGCGGCGTCGACGCTCGCGAGCGCGAGCTCGCGACCCGACGTGGCGCCGCAGACGGGGCAGGCGCGCGCGGCGGCCTGCGGCAGCTCGGGCGAGGGCGCGACGGCGATCACCGGCGCTGGGAGGCGGAGCGGGCGTCGACCGACGGCGAGACGAGCCGCACCTCGCCGTCGCGCACGATGCCGCTGCGCACGTAGAGCGGCCGCCGCTTGACCTCCTCGAAGACGCGCGCCAGGTACTCGCCGACGAGGCCGACCGCGAAGAGGTTGAGCGAGCCGAAGAGCAGCACGAGGATGACGAGCGTCGCGGCGCCGCGCGGCGAGCTGTCGGGCGCGACGAGGCGCAGCACGCCCTGGCCGGCCGCCAGCACGACGCTGATCGCGAAGAGCACCGAGCCGAGGAAGCTGAGCATCGTCAGCGGCACGTTGCTGAACGAGAAGATGCCCTTCTTGGCCCAGCCGATGTTGCGCCGCAGGTTGTTCGTCGTCACGCCGAACATGCGCTCGGGCCGCACGTAGTCGACGCCCGTCTGCTTGAAGCCGACGAACGCGCGCACGCCGCGCAGGAAGAGGTCGCGCTCGTCGCACTGCAGCATCGCGTGCACGACGCGGCGGTCCATGAGCGAGAAGTCGCCGGCGTCGCGCGGGATCGAGAGGTACGAGAACTTGTCGAAGGCCCAGTAGAAGGCGCGGTAGGCGCGCTGCATGAACCACGTCGTCTCGCGCGAGACGCGGCGGCCGAAGACGACGTCGTAGCCCGCCTTCCACTGCTCGACGAACTGCTCGATCAGCTCCGGCGGGTCCTGCAGGTCGCCGTCGAGCAGCACGACGGCGTTCTTCGTCGCGAGCTCCATGCCACTGCGGAAGGCCGCCTGCGAGCCGAAGTTGCGCGAGTGCGAGATGCCGAGCACGCGCCGGTCGCGCTCGCTGATCTCGCGGATCACCTGCTCGCTGTCGTCCGGGCTCGCATCGTTCACGAAGATGATCTCGTAGTCGACGCCGAGCTTCTGGAACGTCTCGCTGAGCCGCCGGTACATGACCGGGATCGCCTCGCCGTCGCGGTAGCAGGCGATCACGGCCGTGATGCTGTGCTCGGCGTCGAGCGCGACCTCCTTCGTCGCGCTGCGGTAGCGCTCGGGGTTCGGCAGGTCGCGGTACCAGGACGTCATGCGCTCGAGGCCGGTCTCGAGCGGCGTGCGCGCCTCCCAGCCGAGCACCTTCTGGGCGCGCTCGCTGTTGGCGTACCAGTCGCTCACGTCCCAGCGCCTCGCCGGCATCGTGAAGCTCGCGGGCTCGTCGATGCCGTAGAGCTCGCGGGCGACCTCGGCGAGCTGGCCGATCGACGTCTGGCGGCCGGTGCCGACGTTGAAGGAGTCGCCGTAGTCGTCCTCGCGCAGCTCGCTCGCGGCCGCGATGAACGCGTCGCAGACGTCGTCGCTGTAGACGAAGTCGCGCGAGATCGCCGGGTTCACGAGCGGCGGCAGCTCGCCGCGCACGCCGTGCTGCACGATCTGCGGCATCAGCCGCGAGGGATCCTCGAGCGGGCCGTAGACGGAGTACAGCCGAAGGTTCGCGGCCGGCAGGCCGTGCTGCTTGCCGTAGTAGTGGATGAGGTGCGCCGAGGCGGCCTTGGAGACGGCGTACTCGCTGTTGACGGCGAGGAAGTCGTGCTCCTCGGGTCCGGCCGCGTTCTCGCCGTACTCCGACGAGCTGCCGGCGTGGATGTAGGCAGCGATGTTGCGCGTCGAGAGGCGGTCGAGCAGCGCGTGCGTGCTCATCAGGTTCGTGCGCAGGATCAGCTCGCCGTCGGTCTCGAACGAGTACGCGCCGTAGGCGATGCAGTTGAAGATCGTCCGCGGCTGCACCTCGTCGAGCATGCGGTCGACGTTGAGCCCGACGAGCGCGTCGAACTCGCGCACGTTGCGCGCGGGCAGGTCCTCGAGGCGCCAGGCGGGCGTGCGGCTCGTCGTCGCGACGACGTCGCCGCGGTGCTCGAGCAGCGTGCGCGCCAGGTTGGCGCCGACGAAGCCGCTCGCGCCGAGCACGAGGATCGGCCCCTGCAGCGAGCGGATGCGGTCGCCCGGCCTCACGCCGAGCGCCTCAGCGGCAGCGGCTTGCGCGCCAGCTGATCGAGCGCGGTGGCGGCGAGCGCGCGCGCCGAGAGGCCGTGGCGGTCGTGCAGGAACTCCGCGCTGCCCGTCTCGCCGACCGGCGAGCGGCGCACGCCCGCGCGCACGAGCCGCGTCGCGAGCCCGTTCTCTGCGACGACCTCCGCCGTCAGCGAGCCGACGCCGCCATCGACGTAGTGCGACTCGACGGAGAGCGCGAGCGGCACGTCGAGCAGCGCCTGCACGAGGTCGTGCGTGGGCGCGGGCCGCACGCACGAGACGATCACGACGCGCGCCGCGACGCCGCTCGCGGCCAGCAGCGCCTGCGCCTCGACGGCGGCGGGCGCCATGTTGCCGAGCGCGACGAGCGCGATGTCGGCGCCCTCGCCGAGCACGTGCGCGCGACCGAGCGCGAAGCGGCCGTCGAGGCCGGCGATCGCGGGACCCATGCGCGCCAGGCGCAGGTACGCCGGACCGGCGATCCCGGCGGTCGCGCTCACGGCGCTCGCGGTCTGGGGGTCGTCGGCGGGCGCGATCACGGCGAGCCCCGGCAGGGGCCGCAGCACGGCCACGTCCTCGAGCGCCCAGTGCGTGATGCCGTTCGCGCCGTAGTCGAGCCCGGGCCCGACGCCGACGATGCGCACCGGCAGGTCGTGCAGCACCGGGCCGTTGCGGATGAACTCGTACGAGCGCAGGGCCGCGAACGTGGCGATGGAATAGACGAACGGCGTGTAGCCGGCCTCGGCCAGGCCCGTCGCCATGCCGACCATGTTCTGCTCAGCGACGCCGACGTTGACGAAGCGCTCGGGATGGCGCTCGGCGAACGGCTCGACGGCCATGAAGCCGAGGTCGCCGGTCAGGAGCAGCACGCGCGGGTCGCGGTCGGCGAGCTCCGTGAGGGCCTGCACGAACGCGCGCCTCATGCCGCGACCTCGCGGCGGGACTCGGCGACCGCGAGCTCGGAGAGCGCGGCGGCGTACTGGCGGTCGTCCATCGGCAGGTAGTGCCAGGCGATCTCGCGCTCCATGTAGGAGACGCCGCGGCCGAAGACGGTGCGTGCGAGCAGGACGTGCGGCGCGCCCGTCGGCGCGAGGCCGTCGAGCACGGCGCGCATGGCGTCGCAGTCGTGTCCGTCGACCGTGTGGACGTCCCAGCCGAACGCGCGCCACTTCTCGTCGAGCGGCGAGAGGTCGAGCACCTCGTGCGTGTAGCCGAGCGCCTGCTGGCCGTTCACGTCGACGATCAGGACGAGGCTCGCGAGCTCGTGGTGGGCGGCGAACATGACCGCCTCCCAGACCGAGCCCTCGTTGCACTCGGCGTCGCTCATGAGCGCGAACGTGCGCCGCGGGCTGCCCGAGAGGCGCGCCGCGAGCGCCGAGCCCGTGGCCAGTGAGAGCCCGTGGCCGAGCGAGCCGGTCGAGAAGTCGACGCCCGGCAGCACGTGGTCGGGATGCGTGCCGAGGCGGCTGCCGTCGACGCAGAAGCTCGCGAGCTCCTCGCCGTCGATCACGCCCGTCTCGTGCAGGGCCGCATACAGCGCGAGGCTCGCATGGCCCTTCGAGAGCACGAAGCGGTCGCGCTCGGGATCGCTCGGCCCGCCGCCCTGCAGCACGCCCGCATAGAGCGTGCCGAGGATGTCGGCGACGGACAGGCTGGAGCCGATGTGCCCGACGTTCGCACGCTTCGACTGCTCGATCACGATGCGGCGGATCCGATCGCTCAGAACCCCCGCGGGCGCGGTTGCGCGAGACAAGAACAACTCCCCGTAGGTGGCGTCGCGGTGGCTCCCGAACGCGCTGATAACAACTCGTACCGGCCTGCTTTCAAACCTATACACGCTCCCCGACTAGGTTTGGAGGCGTGGAGGCACGCGATCGACTCACGGCCGTGCGCACGCGCCTCGCCGTGGGACCCGGTGCCGAGCGCGCGCTCGCGCCCCCCGCGCCGCCGGCCGTCACGATCGGCGCGGCCGTCGTCCTCGCCGCCGCGCTCGCGCTGAGCGCCGCGATCGCCGTCTTCGCCGTCGTCGTGCGCGTCTCCGGGCACGGCGAGACGCTCGAGGCCGTGTGGTGGCTCGCGGGCTTCGGGGTCGTCGCCCCGCTCACGGTCGGCGGTGCCGGGCGCCTGCTGCGGGGCGCCGCGACGCCGCAGGGTGCGTGCCTGCTGCACGCGCGGGCGCTGTGCGCACTCGCGACGCTCGCCGTCTCGCTCGCCGCCGCCCGCGTCGCAGGCGGGTTGCCGCTCTCGCTGCTCGTCGTGCTCGCCGTCCCGGCCGCCCACGTCCTCCTCCGCCAGGCGCGCTTGCCGGCGATCGCAGCGCGCCTGCCGGCGGGCCGTGCGGAGTGGATCGTGCTCAGCGCGAGCGCGCTCGCGCTCGGCACCTGCCTGCCGGCCTCGTCGCACGACCCGGTGATCCTCGCCGGGGTCGTGCTCCTGCTCGCGTTCGCGCGCCTCGCCGCCGCTCCGCTGCGCCGCCTGCGCCCCGGCTCGCGGACGCGCGTCGCGCTCGCGCTGCTCGCGCCGCTGCTGCTCGCGCTGCTCGCCTGGGACGTCTCGTTCCACGCCCTGCGCAACCACCAGGACTTCTTCCTCGGGCCCGTCAACGACGTCCGCCATGGGCGCTTCATGCTCGTCGACGACTACTCGCAGTACGGCGTCGGCGTCATCTACTTCCTGGCCGCGGTCCTCGCGCCGCTGCCGTTCGGCTACGGCAGCTTCGTGCTCGTGCTCGGCCTCCTGTCCGCGCTCCTGTTCCTGACCGTCTTCGCCGTGCTGCGCATCGCGACGCGCTCGCTCGCGTTCGCGGCCGCCGGGACGTTCGCGGCGATGCTCGCGAGCACGCTGGCGACCGTCGGGCGGACGACGCAGTACCCGAGCACGGGCTTCCTGCGCTTCGGCGTGCCATGGCTGCTCGTGTGCGCGCTCGTCGTCGCCCACCGCCGCGAGCGGCCGGCGCGCGGGCCGCTCGTCGTCGCCTACGCGCTCGTCGGCGTCTCGGCGGTCTGGAGCTTCGAGACCGCCTTCTACACCGTCGCGACGTTCGCGGTCACCGTCGTCGCGGTCGCCTGGACGGGTCCGCCCGGCTGGCGCCTGCGCGCCGCGCTCGCGCAGCTCGGCGCAGCGGCCGCCGCCGTCGCGATCGCCGTCGCCGGGCTCGCGGCCGCGACCGAGCTCGGCCGCGGCGCGGCCCCGCGCCCCTCCGGCTACCTCGACTTCCTCCGCCTCTACTCCGTGAAGGGCTTCGGGACGCTTCCGGTGCCGGGCTGGTCGCTGGGGTTCCTGATGGGCGCGCTCTGCCTGCTCTCGCTGAGCGCCGTCGGGGTCGTGCTGCGCTGCGCGCGCGGCTCGGCGCTCGCGCGCCCCTCCGCGGTCGTGCCGCTCGTCGCCGTGAGCACGCTCGCGGCCACGTCGCTGACCTACTTCCTCGGCCGCTCGCACCCCAACAACCTGACCCACGTCGCGCCCGCATTCGTCGTCATGGTCGTGCTCTGGAGCGCGCTCGCCTGGCGCGAGTGGCAGGCGGCGCGACAGCCGCTCGCCCGCGTCGCGCTCGTCCTCTGCGCGCTCGGCGCGGCGTTCCTGACGGTGCAGGAGTCGGGGCAGATCGCGACCAAGACGCCCGATTCGGCGCTCGCGGCCCTCGCGCGCTCGGCCACCGGCGGCCGCACGTTGCCGCACGAGCTGCGCGCGCTCACGCGCGAGCCCGTCGCCGGCATGCAGGCGCGCGCCGTCGAGCTGCTCGTGCGCCGCAGCGTGCCGCGCTCGGCGCCGCTCCTGATCGCCGTCGAGCCGGTGGATGCGACCGAGGCGCTGATCCGCCTCGACCGCTCCGACGCCCTGCCGATCGGGGCGGCCGAGCAGGACGGGCTCGTGCCCAAGCGCCGCGCGCTGCTGGCCCGCGCGGCGCGTGACGTGCCGTGCGGGACGTACGTCGTCACGCAGGTCCGCCCGATCCGGCTGGCCTTCGGGCGCGAGCTCTTCGGCGGCATCCTGCGGACGTTGCGGCAGCGCGGCAGCCTGGCGCCGGTCGCCGCCGCGCCGGGCTACCGCGTCGCGCGGCTCAGCTGCCGGAGCTGACGACGGCGCGCAGCAGCTCGGCGAGCTCGGCTGCGCGCGTGCGGCGGTCGAGGCGCTCGCGCCACTCGGCCGGGAGCCGGCGCTCGCCGAGGCGGTCGTCCTCCCAGGCGCGCACGGCCTCCGCCAGCGCCGCGCCGATGGCGCCCTCGTCGTCGGGATCCGCGATCCAGGCCGAGCCCGTGTCGCGCAGCAGCGACGCCGCATCGCCCTCGGGCGGCACGAGCGCCACGATCGGGCGCTCGGCGGCGAGGTACTCGTAGACCTTGCCGGAGACGACGGAGAGGCCGCGGCCCCCCGCTCGGGGGACGAGCAGCAGCAGCGCATCGGCCGCGCGCATCGCCGCGAGCGCCCTCGCGTGCGGCTGGAAGCCCTCCAGCGCGAGCGCGTCGCCGAGGCCGAGGGCCAGCGCCCACTCGCGGTCGGCCGGCCGCAGCTCGCCCAGGAACGCCGCCTGCACGCGGCCGCGCAGCTCCGGGCGTGACGCGAGCAGCGCGGCGAAGGCGCTCAGGAACGGGCGTGGCGTGCGCTGGCCGAAGAACGAGCCGGCGTGGACGATGCGCATGCGCTCGCCGCGCGTGTAGGCGAGCCCGTCGAACTCGTCGAAGTCGCAGCCGTTCGCGACGACGCGCACCGTCGTCCCCGCGGGCGCGAGCTCGGCGGCCTCCTCCGCGATCGCGGGCGTGACGGCGCTGACGGCCGCGACGCCGCGCAGCGCCCGGCGCGCGATGCGGCCCTCGACGGCGCGCTTGGCGCGCACGCTGCGGCGCTCGTAGCGGCGGTGCGGGTTCGCGAGCCAGGAGTCGCGGAAGTCGGTCACGAGCGGCACGCCGGTCCGCCGCGCGATCGCGGCGCCGATCACGTGCACGGAGTTCGGCGGCGACGTCGAGAGCACGACGTCGATCCCGCGCTCGCGCACGATGCGCGTGCCGGCGCGCACGGCGTCCGGCAGCCACGCGACCTCGGGGTCGGGCAGCAGGACGCGGCGGCCGAGCAGCGCGGCGCGCACGCCGAGACCCGAGATGCCGTGCGCTGCGGCGAGGCGCGCGGCCGGCGTCTGCGCGTGCGACGGCCCGCGGTAGCGCGCGCGGTGCACCGTCGTCGTCGCGGGGATATCGGCCGCGAGGCCGGGATCGACGGCGCTCCACTTGGGGTCGTCGGGCGCGAGCACGTCGACGTCGATGCCGAGCTCGGGCAGGTGGCGGCAGAGCTTGAGCACGCGCTGCACGCCGCCGCCGCCCGCGGGCGGGAAGTAGAACGAGACGATCAGGACGCGCATCGCGCCTCCCGCCAGTGCGCTGCGAGCCCCTCGGCCGTGCCCGCGTAGCCGCCGCGCGCGGCGATGCCGGCGAGCATGCGTGCGTAGACGCGGCCCCAGCCGCGGCCGTACACGCGGTCGAAGCGGTCGTTGTGCCAGAGCACGCTCGCGCAGCCGCCGACGTCGTGCAGGTGGTCGAGCACGCGCTCGATCTCGGGCCACGCGGCCTCGGGCGAGAGGCCGAGGTAGCGCTGCTCCGCGAGCGTCGCGTCCATCAGGACGAGCGGCAGCTCGAGGATCCGCAGCGGGGCACCCGCCGTGACGTCCCAGGGGTGGAACGGGAACGAGAGCCCGGCGCGCGCGCCCGGGCGCTCGGCGTGCCCGAGCGAGCAGTCGTACGAGAACCCGAGCCGGTCGAGCGCGCCGATGCCGTCGTGCCACGGCAGCCGCAGGTAGTGGTGGCGATTGCCCGCGACCGGGCCGCCGAGCAGGCGCGCGAGCTCGGCGCGCTCGCCCGCCAGCAGCCCCTCGTCGGCGAGGCACGTGTAGCTGGCGTGCAGGCCGACCTCGAGCCCGAGCCGCTCCAGCTCCGCGACGAGCTGCGGGCGCCGGGCGTCGTAGACCTCGGGCGCCGCGCCGTCGTGCGGGTCGCGGTGGGCGGCGAGCACGAAGCAGGTCGAGCGGGAGCCGTGCCGGCGCTCGAGCGCCGCGAAGCGCCGGTGCGACCAGTTCGGGTCGCTCCCGCGCAGGCGGTGCAGCGGAGCCAGGGCCAGCCCGGCCGCCTCGACGCGGGCCTCCGCGACGTCGCGTGCCACCACCGCGCGCTTCAGCCGCGAGGCCGCGCCGAGCAGTCCGCGGCGGCTCCAGCGCCAGGGCGTGTCGATGTCGTGCGTGAGCGCGACGGCGAAGCGCGCGCCGCCGGGATAGGCGGGCGCAGGCTCCACGCCGGCCGCCGTCGCAGCTGCGCGCAGCGCGAGCACGAGGTCGTCGAGCGGCGCCTCGCCGGGCTCGAGCGCCGACGCCGAGGCCAGGAAGCGCCCGTGCTCGTCGACCGGCGCGCCGATCTCCTCCTCGCGCGCGAGCAGCGCGGCGGCGGCGGCGAGATCCCACCCGGGATCGAGCGGCAGCGGCGTCGCGCCCTCCGCGAGCCCCAGGCCGGCCGCGGCGCAGAGCTCGCCGGCGAGCCAGCGCGTCTGCTCCGGGAGGCCGTCGGGGAGCGACACGACGGCGCGGAGCACGCGAGCATCCTAGACGCTGGCATCGCGGCCGCCCCGCGCGCGAGCGGCTGCCGGACCGCCCGCGGTCCGACGGCCTACCCTTGCTGGGTGCGACCGACCGAGGCGCTGGCCTACCGCGCGAGCATCGCCGCTGCCTGCGTCGTGGCTGCGCTCCGCCTGCTGCCGTTCCTCGGCGATCGCGTCATGCACCGCGACGAGGCGCTCGCCGTCATGGTCGCGCGGCGCCCGCTCGGCGAGCTGCTCGAGACGGTGCAGCTCGTGCGCGGGGGCGCGCCGCTGCACTTCCTGCTCGCGAAGCTCGTCGCGGAGCTCGGCGGCGGGCTCGTCGCGACGCGCGCCGTCTCGGCCCTCGGCCTCGTGCTCGCGATCGTCGGCGTCGGGCTGCTCGGCCGGGCGCTCGCCGGGCCCGTCGTCGGCGTCGCCGCGGCCTGGATGCTCGCGCTCTCCCCCGTGGCGCTCTACTACGGCGACTTCGCGCGCATGTACTCGCTCTTCCTCGCGTTCAGCGCGCTCGCGCTGTGGTGCCTCGTGCGCGCGCTCGACAGCGGCGAGACGCGCTACTGGGCGGGCACCGCGGCGCTGCTCGTCGTCGACACCTACACGCACCCCTACGGCGTCGTCGTCGGCCTGATCGCGGCGCTGGCCGTGCTCGCCGATCTGCTG
Source organism: Gaiellales bacterium (assembly GCA_036502805.1). Taxonomy (GTDB): domain Bacteria; phylum Actinomycetota; class Thermoleophilia; order Gaiellales; family JALYLC01; genus JALYLC01. Next base: position 11,860 of record DASXXY010000157.1, read on the forward strand.
CAGGTGCGCGAGCGCGCAGCCTGGCGCAAGCCGCTGCTGGCGGCCGCGGGCGTCGTGGTGGGCACCGCGCCGCTCGCGATCGGCTACCTCGTGCTCGCCTCGCGGCTCGACAAGGTGCCGCAGCCGCCGGGCGCCGCGATCCCGAAGCCGTCGCTGAGCGACGTGGCCGCCCAGGCGGGCGCGCACTTCGTCGGCGTCCCGCGCGCGGGCGGGACGATCGGGCTCTACCTGGCCGCGTGCGCCGCGCTCGCGATCGTCGGCATCGTCACGATCGCCCGCAGCGGCGCCGCGCGCGGCGTGCTCGTGGCGGCCTGGATCGTCCTGCCGCTCGGCGTGCTCGCCGTCGTGCGCATCCCGAACTCCGACAACCACGTGCGCTACGTGATCGAGGCGCTGCCGCTGGCGGGCATCGCGATCGCCTACGGCGCCTGGACGCTCGGGCGCCTCGCCGGCTGGCGCGGGGCCGTGGCGGCGACGCTGGCCGCGGCCGCACTCGTCTCGGTCGTCGAGGGCACGCGCGGGGCGCGCCTCTCGGACTACCGCTACCGGGGCGGATCCTGGGCCGCGCACAAGGCCGACCTCGACGTCGCGGCCGGGTATCTGCGGGGTAATTTCACGCGCAACGATCTCTTCCTGGGCTACGACGAGGCGTTCGCCGCGGGCGTCCTCGCTCCGGGGAAGAACCACGCCCTGGCCTCGGCGCGCGGCACGGCACGGTCGGAGCCGGCGCTGATCGTGCGCTCGCTGAAGCGGCTGCACGGGCCGATCGCACACGGCTGGTACGTGGCGCTGCGCGGTCCGAGCGACGCGCGCTACGCGCGCTTCCGCTCGCAGCTCGCCGCCGACTACGACGTCGAGACGTTCGGGACGTGGTTCGTGCTCGTGCGCAGCCACGCCGCGCTGGCGACGCCGGCGGCGTTCGCGCGCTCGGGGCTGCGCGTGTTCGAGGCCGCGCAGGAGCTCTCGGCGCCCACGCGCGCGCCCAGCGAGCAGGCGGCCGTCACGACCGCCGCGCTGAAGCGCGCACTGCCCGATCTGCGCTGAGCGCGAGCGGGACGAAGAGCGCCGCGACGACGATCCGCCCCGCGACGCCGCCGGCGCCGCGCGACGGGAACGCGAGCTCGCCCACGGCGAAGAGCGCGGCCGCGAGCGCGCACAGCGCACACAGGCGCGGCCAGTCGTAGCGCACGGGGAACACCCGGCCGCCGCGCAGCACCATCAGCACGGCCATCAGCAGGTAGGCCACCGCGGAGGCCGCGCCCGCGCCGGTCACGCCGTACTCGGGGATCAGCGCGATGCAGAGCACGACGTTCACGACCGCCGCGATGCCGGTCACGATCCAGTTCAGCTGCGTGCGCTTGGCGCGCCCGACGGCGACGCCGACGACGTAGTACGCCCCGTAGAACGCGAGGCCGAGCGACGAGAGCGCCATCGCGTCGGCGCCGCCGCGGTACTTCTCGCCCGCCAGCGACGCGATCAGCCACTCGCGCGCGAGCGCCAGCGGCAGCACGATCGCGAGCGCCACGAGCAGCCAGACCGTGAGCACGGAGCGGTAGACCGCGCGCGCCTCGTCATCGTCCTTGATCCCGTACGCGAACGGCGGCCAGGCGAGCTGGAACGCCGTCACGAGCAAGGCGACGGACGACGCAAGGTTGGCCGAGACGACGAACACGCCCGCGAGGGCGCCCGTCGCGAGCCAGGCCACGAGCAGGCGGTTGGAGAGGTTGAGCGCCCAGAGCGCGACGCGCGAGGGCATGAACGGCAGGCCGAAGCGCAGCAGCGGGCCGATCAGCTCGCGGTCGATGGCGCCGAAGAGCGCGTGCCGGCGATCCCAGAGGACGACGCCGAGCGCGACGAGCGTGCCGGTGTAGGAGCCCGCGATCATGCCGAGCGCGCCGCCGTGGAAGTGGATGATCCAGACGACGCTGACGACCACCGTCACGGCGACGTTGACGAGCGTGACAGCGAGGAACCGCTGCGGGCGCTGCTCGACGCGGTAGAGGCCGGCGCAGGGCTCGTAGAGCAGCGAGATCAGGAGGCCCGCGCAGGCCACGAGCCAGAGGTCGTCGTGGCCGTCGCCGAGGAACGCCGGCGCCGCGAATGGCGTCGCGAGCGCCGCGACGGCCGCCAGCGCGATGCCCGCGACGCAGCAGAGCGCGATCGCCGTGCGCGCGACGGCGAAGCGCGCGTCGCCCTCGCGCTCGGCGGCGAAGCGGAAGAGCGCGTTGACGAGGCCGAGCTGCGCGATCGTCGCCCCGACCGCGACGAGCGCGACGACCTGGCCGACGTTGCCGACCTCGCCCTGGGCGAGGTGGCGCGTGTAGATCGGCAGCAGCAGGAGCCCGGCGAAGCGGGCGACGACCGGGCCGATGCCGTAGATCGCCGACTGGCTCGCGAGCGTCCGCAGGCGCGCGCTCGGGGCGCCGCCGGCGCTCACGGCTCGTCGTACTCGACCTGGTCGTAGTAGCGCAGCGCCCGCCGCGTCGTGCGCACGGCGCCCTGGAACGAGCCCAGCTGCTGCTCGTCCAGCTCGCCGACCGCGTGCCGGACGGCCAGGTACGGGAGGTTGAGATCGTCCTGGTAGACGATCGTGGAGATGCGCGGGTTGATCTCGAGCAGGTGCTCGCCGATGAACTGCACGTTGACGAACCAGTCCAGCTCGAGCTCGCGCACGAGGTTGCGGGCGGCCTGCTCGAGCGCGGGCTGCGCGGCCGTCTCGAAGTACATCGCGAGGCCGGCGCGCATCGCCTCGCGCGTCTTGGCGTGGCCGAGCAGCATGCGGCCCCCGCGGCAGATGCCGTCGACCGTGTGCTCCTTGCCGGTCGCGAGCTCCATCACGAGCAGCGGCGGGAAGCCGTCCTCGCCGATCGCCTCGAGCGCCTCGTCGACCGAGAGCGGCAGCGGGCCCGGCCGCGCCTCGAGCAGCGCCCAGCGCCGGTCGACGGTCGCCGAGAGCACGCGGAAGCCGCGCGAGCCCTTGGCCTGCGGCGGCTTCATGCAGACGTCGCGCCCGGGGTACCCGAGCGCCTCCGCGGCCGCGCGGAACTCCTCCGGCGAGCGCACGAGGTGCGTCGCCGGCGCCTTCACGCCCGCGCGCTCGGCGAGCGCGATCGTCTGCCACTTGTCGTCGCAGGCCGCGATGGCCTCGGACGAGGCGGCCATCAGCGGCATCGTGAAGAGCGCCCGGTTGGCGGCGAACTGCACGACCTCGCCGCTCGACTGCGGGAAGACGACGTCGGCCCCCTCGTGCTCGGCGAGCGCCGCCACGGCGGGCGCGAACTCATCGCTCGAGCCCGGCGGGACCGTGTGGAACGCATCGCACAGGAAGCGCCCGCCGCTGCGCTCGCTCATGTCCGTGCCGATCACGGCGAGCTCGCGCTCGCCGTTCTGTTGCAGCGCGCGGATCAGCCGGGCCGCGCCCGGGGCGCCGCTCGCCGTGAGCAGCACGCGCAGCGGCCGCAGCGTCAAGCGACCCACCGCACGACCTCGAAGCACTCGGCGAACGGACGGCCGATCTCGATGCCGTGCGTGCGGGCGAGGTTGCGGATGAACTCCTCGTTGGCGTAGTTGCGGTGCTGCTGCGAGCGGTAGCACTCGAGCGCGCGCACCTTCGCGTCGAGGTGCGCCGCCTCGAGCACGACGTAGGCCTGCTTCGCGAAGCGGAACTGGTTCCAGGGGATCTCGTAGCCGAGGATCGTCGTGCGCTTGAACGCGCGCAGCCCCTCGGCGGCGATCGTGTGGTGATCCTGGTGGATGTCGTCGATCGTCGGCATCAGCACCAACTCGGGCGCGAACTCGCGCTGCACCTCGATCAGCAGCTCGAGGATCTCCTGGCGGACGTCGGGGAACGTGCGCACCTCGAAGTCGTGCACCGTGAGCGCCGCGGCGCTCAGCCCGAGCTCGGCCGAGGCGGCCTGCGACTCGTGCACGAGCGTGTCGGCCGCGAAGCCCGGCGGCAGCGATCGCGATGCGATCGAGAACGCGATCTGGCGCACGTCCGCGCCGGCCTCGGCGAGCCGCGCCATCGTGCCGCCGCAGCCGAACTCGCCGTCGTCGGTGTGCGGTGCGAGCACGAGCACCCGGCTGAGTCCGTCGATCATGGCTCCTCGATGATGCCAGGCGCGGCGCAGGCGACGAGCAGGGCGGCGAGGCCCCACATCAGCGGATCCTCGAAGAACGCGGCGTAGAACAGCGAGTGCACGAAGATCGCGAGCAGGCCGAGCCCGAGCGCCAGCCGCTCGGGGCGCAGCGCGCCGGCGGCCAGCGCGAGCCGTGCCAGGATCACGAGCAGCCAGGCCACCAGGACGAGGCCGACGATGCCGAGCTCCGAGGCGACCGTCAGCGGCATCACGTGCTGGGCGCGGCGCACGTTGCGGCCGCGCGCCGTCTGCTGGCGCGCCGCGTCGGTCGAGCCGCCCAGGCCGACGCCCGCGAGCGGGTGGGCGCGGAACAGCCGCAGGCCGTCGCCGACGAGCTGCGAGCGCTCCGAGGTGACGCGGTTCACGCCCGAGTGCCGCACCGACGGCGTGGCCGCGAGCACGAGGCCGACGAGCGCCGCGCCGACCAGGAGCAGGACGGCGAGGCGCCTGCCGAACGCCAGGATCAGCCCCGCGCCGACGGCCGCGCAGAGCGCGACGAACGCCGACTGCGAGTACGACGTCAGGATCCCGACCCAGGCCAGCGCCGCCGCGATCCCCGCGCCGACGGGGCGCCGCACGCTGCCGAACAGCAGCACGGCGAAGACCAGCGTGATCGTGACGGCCAGGTAGCGCCCGAAGATCGACGGGTCGTAGAAGATCGAGTTCGCGCGGAAGAACGAGCTGAACGCGTTCGACACCATGAGCTTGCGGTTCCACCAGACGTCGTGGCGGAGCACCTGGTAGACGCCGACGGCCGCGAACGCGAGCGCGAGCGCGACCTGCACGCGCAGGAGGTCGGCCAGGCGCGGGCGCGGTGGCGGGTGCGCGACGAGCGCCGCGAGCAGCACGCCGAACGGCAGCGCGTAGAAGCCGAGCGCCTTCGCGCCCTCCGTCGCGCTCTCGCTCCAGGCCAGCGACGCGCCTTCCCAGGCGACGAGCAGCAGCAGCGGGAGCGCGAGCCGGCGCGACGGCAGGCGCACGGGCTGCGTCGCGCGCAGGGCGTCGATCAGCAGCGCCAGGAACGCCACGCCGATGACCGCGTAGAGCGGCACGAGCAGGTTCGCGTCCTGGCTGCCGATGTGCACCGGGAAGCGGAACGGCGCAGCGACGCAGGCGGCGAACGGCAGGGCGAGCGGCCTGCGCCGCAGCAGCAGCGCGGCGACGACGCCGATCGGGAGCGCGACCGCGAGGCCCGCCGCGGCGAGCGCGGGGTGCGCACGCAGCGTGTGCGCGGCGCCGACCCAGCCGAGCAGCGCGAGCGTGCCGCCCGCCGTGAGCAGCAGCCCGGCGAGGCGCGACGGGCGGTCGGCGCGCAGCAGCACGCCGGCGAGGCCGGCCGCGGCGACGAGCGCGAAGGCGGCGGCGATCACGAGCCGAGCCCGGGGACGATCCCGCCGAGGCTCGTCACGACGGCGCCGTGCGCGCCCGCGAGCTTGGCACCGCCGGACGGCGGCGCCACCACGACTGCGTAGGCGGCGAGCGCGCCGGCGGCGATCTCCCGCTGCGTGAGCACGTCGAAGCGGATTCCGAACCCGTCGAGCTTGCGCTGATACGCCTCGAGCTCGCTCAGGTTCATGCTCGCCGCGAGCGCCCGCACGACGAGCGCCACGCGCGCGGGCTGCGCTCCGCGCACCGCGAGCGGCGCGCGGTAGGTGCGCTTCGCGTGGGTGACGGCGACGAGGTAGATGCCGCCGCGCGTCGCGCCCGGAAGGCGCGCGACGGCGCTCGGGCCGTGCGCACCGCGGACGAGCACCGAGGTCGCACCGCCGAGGCGGGCGAGGTCGACGCGCAGGCTCGGCGCATCGGCGGAGAGGCCGACGCGGAGGCGCTTGCCCGCGACGACCGAGCGGGCCGGCAGCGTGATCGCGACGCCGCGCGCCAGCACGCGGCCCTCGTCGATCGCGCGCGTGTTGCCGGCGACGTCGCGCGCGATCACGCGCAGGTGCAGGCCGAGCGCGTCCTCGGCCGTCGTGCAGCGTTTGCCCGCGTACGGCGGCCAGCTGATGGCGAGCGCCCGCGCGCGCTGCTTGAGGCGCACCGTGCGGATCAGCCTGTCGCCCTCGAGCGTCGTCTGGCGCACCTGCAGCTGCAACCCCGCGAGCTGCTCGCGGCCGCGCACGACGACGGTCACGCGGTCGCCGTGCGAATCGCAGTCGGGCGAGATCACGCGGCGCGAGACGTTCGTGCCGAGGAGCCCGACGGACGTGTCGAGCACGAGCGGGTTGAGCAGCTCGATGTGGCGGCCCGAGACGGCGACCTTCAGCCGGTAGGTTCCCGCGGGCGCCACGGCGCCCTGTACATCGCGGCCGTCCCAGCGTGCGACGACGATCCCGCGCGGATGCGGCAGCGTCCCGAGGTCGCGCACGACGGCGCCGCCCGGCCCGATCACCTGCGCGCGCACCGGCCCGGACGTGTGCACCGTGAACTGGACGCGCGCGGCCGGAAGGCACGGCGCCGTGCACGACGGCGAGAAGAGCGCGCTGTCGTGGCGGTCGAGCACCCCGCGCCCGTGGTTCGGCGTCGGGTCGACCTGGATGGCCTCGATCGGCGAGCGCTCGAGCTTCAGGACCTGGGCGAGGCCGAACGCTCCTGCCGAAGCGGCGAGCAGTCCACCCGCGAGTGCGATCGCGACTGCGCGCTGCATCGGGCGGATCGTACGTGCACGCCCGCTCTCCGGCCGCGTGCGCGCCTACGCGGCCGCGGGGGCTCCGATCAGAGGTGGTGCGTCTCGATGCCGCCCGCGCGCCTCGGGCGCTCCTGCTCGGCCTCCGGCGCCGCGTCGACGGCACCTCCGAACGTCTCGTCCATGCTGAAGCCGGGATCGTTGCCGAAGACGTACTGCAACGTGCCGCTGAGGCGCTCGCGCACCGGGACCGCGGGCGGTGCCGCCGTCCTCGCCGCGGCGGGCGCAGGGGCGGGCCGCGGTGCCGGAGCAGGGTCGGGCAGGAGCGCCGGCTGAGGCCTGGCCGCTGCCGCCGGAGCCGGAACCGGCGCGCGCGCCGGAGCCTGCTGCGGCGCCGGCAGGAACTCGGGGCACAGCACCATCGACGCGAGCTCGAAGCCCGGCGGGAGGCAGACGGGGAGGATGATGCTCTCGTCGTCCGGGCCCCGCACCTGCAGGCCGTAGCCCGTGGGCAGCGGCATGCCGGGGATCGCCGCGCGCTCGGCCGGGCGGGCGGCCGTCTCGCGGAGCGTCTCCTCGACGGCCTCCACGGCCTCGCCGAGGTCGTCGACCTGCCGGGCGACGTGTCCTGCGCGGCGGTGCGCCATGCCCCCGAAGAGCATCGCGCCACCGATGATGATCGAATCGAGGCGACGTTTCATTGCGTGCCGGACACTCCGTTCGCGGGGCCTACCACCTAGACCCGAGTGATACCGGACACGTGATATCTCCCACCTCCCCCGAAGGGGGATCGAGCGGCCACCTTCACAGCATCTGAACAGTCGGCCGCGTGGCCGGGCTCAGACGACGTGCAGGCCGCACTCGGACTTCGCGCTGCCGGCCCAGCGGCCCGCGCGTGCGTCCTCGCCGCTGCCGGCCGCGCGCGTGCACGGCGTGCAGCCGATCGACGGGAACCCGCGATCGTGCAACTCGTTGTACGGGATGCCGTTCTGGTAGATGTAGCGCCAGCAGTCGCGCTCGCTCCAGTCGACGAGCGGCTGCACCTTGACGACGCCGCGGCGGGCGTCGAGCACGAGCTTCGGCGCGTGCGCGCGCGACGAGGTCTGATCGCGGCGGATGCCGGTCAGCCAGCCGTCGGCGTCGCGGATCGCCTGCTCCAGCGGCGCGACCTTGCGCATGCCGCAGCAGGCGTCGGGATCGCGCGACCAGAGCGCCTCGCCATGCGTGCGCGCCTGCTGCTCGACCGTCTGCAGCGGGCGCAGCGTCTCGACCTCGAGCCCGTAGTGGTCGACGAGCCGCTCGCGCGTGGCGTGCGACTCGGGAAACAGCAGGCCCGTGTCGATCTCGACGAGCCGCGTCTCGGGCGCGACCTGGCGCGTCATGTGCACCAGGATCGACGTGCCGAGCTGCCACGAGCACGTCAGCACGAGGCGGCCGCCGAAGGCCTCGGCGGCGAACTCCACGAGCTCCTCCGCGCGCAGCGGCTCGAAGTGCTCGGCCAGGCTCGCGACCTCCTCGGAGGTCAGGTCGCCGGAGAGGGGAGCGGTCGGCACACCCCCACCCTAGCAATCAGCAGCGCTTATCTCAACAAGAAGGCAGGCTCATGCAAAGCCGAGCCGCTCGAGCGTGTCGTCCGGCAGCGGCACGGGCCCCACGTCGCCGAGCTCCAGGCCGTCCGGGCGGCCGTGCCAGTCGGATCCGCCCATCGGCACGAGCGCGAGCTCGGCGCACAGCCGGCGCGTGAAGGCGCGCTGCTGGTCGTCGTGGTCGGGGCGGAAGCACTCGAGTCCGCGCAGGCCGTGCCCGGCCAGGCGCGCAGCGAAGCGCTCGAGCTCGGCGTCGCCCATGCGCAGCGTGTAGGGATGCGCCAGCACCGGCGCGCCGCCGCTCTGCGCGACGAGCTCGACGGCCTCCTCGGGGCCGAGCGAGCCCGCGTCCACGTAGGCCGGCTGCCCATCGGCGAGCAGGCGGTCGAAGGCCTCCTGCGTCGTCGTGACGTGGCCCGCGTCGACGAGCGCGGCCGCGATGTGCGGGCGTCCGACCCGGCCCCTGGCGCGGCGCGCGACGTCGTCCCACGCGAGCGCGTAGCCGAGCTCGTCGAGGCGCTCGACGATGCGCTGGTTGCGCGACGAGCGGTACTCGGCGATCGCCTGCATGCGCGTCGCGAGCGGCTCGGCGGCCGCCGAGGGGAGGTAGGCGAGCAGGTGCATCGATCCGGACGGGGGCCGCACGGAGATCTCCGTGCCCGGGATGAGGCGGATGCCGAGGCGGCCCGCCGCCCCGGCCGCCTCGGCCAGGCCGGCGAGCGTGTCGTGGTCGGTCAGCGCGAGCGTGCCGATGCCGAGCGCGTGTGCGTGCGCGACGAGGGCAGCGGGCGACAGCGACCCGTCGGAGGCCGTCGAATGGCAGTGGAGGTCGACCGCTAGACGTTGAGCAGCAATGCGCTCATCGTGTCGGACCGCAGTCCGAGCCGCAGCGTCTCGAGCGGGATGACCTCGTCCGGGGGGATGTTCCCGAGATTGACCTCGGCCCCGAACTGGCGGATGAACCAGGCCTGCTGCGACTTCTGCGGCGCCTCGAAGAGCAGGCGCTCGACCGGCAGCTCGTGGACGATCTCGTCGATCAGGCCGCTGCGCACCTCGCCGCTGCCGCGGAAGATGCCCGCGGTGCCGGACTCGCGCGCCTCGGTGATGACCTTCCACGACCCGGCCGCGAGCTCCTCGCGGATCCACTCGACCCACTGGTAGGGCGCGAAGATCGCCTCGGCGTCCTTGGAGCCGACCTCGGAGAGCACGCGGAAGTCCTTCGCCAGCGTCTCGATGATCTCGAGCTTGCGCTCGCGCGCCATGTCGATCGTGCCGTCGGAGACCTCGACGCTCTCGAAGCCGTTCTCGCTCAGCCAGCTGCGATAGCCGTCGAGCTTGCCGCGCACCTCCGCGATCTCGAGCAGCGTGCCGCCGCAGATCACGGGAATGCCGAGCGAGCGGTAGAGCGAGAGCTTCTCGCGCAGGTTCTGCGTCACGTACGACGTGCCCCAGCCGAGCTTGACGATGTCGACGTAGTCGCCGGCGGTCGCCATCAGCCCCTCGATCTGCGTCAGGGACAGGCCCTTGTCCATGACGTGCGTGATGCCGACCTCGCGCGGCTTCGCGGGCCGGAGCGGGAGGTCGAGGAAGCCGTTGACGCTGTTTGCGATGCTCATCGCGGCCGAGGATACCAGTCCTGCTGATGATGCGGAGTAGAAGCGCTTCTACTGAGCGGCGTCTGCCGCCGCGTGTCCGGCCCGCCAGCCGAAGACCGAGCCGTCGAGCAGGGAGTTGCCCATCATGCGGTTGCGCCCGTGCACGCCACCGCTGATCTCGCCTGCTGCGTAGAGACCCGCGAGCGTCGTCGCGCCGTGCTCGTCGATCACGAGCCCGCCGTTCTGGTAATGCAGCACGGGGTAGGTGTGGATCGGCTCCGCGAGCGGATCGATGCCGGCGGCGCGGTAGCGCTTGAGCATGAACGGCAGCGAGATCTCGGCGTCGGCGACGGGGATCGGCCGGCAGTCGAGCAGCACCGACGGCCGGCCCTCGGGCGTCGTCAGGCCGCGTCCCTCCTCGCACTCCCTGACGATCGCCGCGGAGACGACGTCGCGCCCGCCGAGCTCGTCGACGAAGCGCTCGCCGTGCGCGTTCAGGAGCACGGCGCCGTACGCGCGCGTCGTCTCGGGGATCGAGTAGCCCTGCATCGTCACCGGCCAGAGGCCGCCGTTCGGGTGGTACTGCAGCGCGTCGAGGTCGCGCGCCTCGCAGCCCGCCGCCAGCGCGATGTCCGTGACCTCGCCGGTCGCGCCGGCGGCGTTCGTCGAGAACGTCCCGAGCCGCTTGGCCTCGGCGTAGCAGCGCCCGCCGGCGGCGAGCACGAGCGCGCCCGCGGCGACCTCCAGGCTGCTTCCGTCGTGCCGGCCGAGCGTCGCGCGCCAGCCCGACGGCGACGGCTCGAGTGCCTGCAGCGGGGCGTGGTCGAGCGCCTCGATGCGGTCGTCGGCGCCCACCGCCTCGCGCAGGCTCGTCGCGATCGCGTGCCCGGTGCGATCGCCGACCTGCAGCAGCCGCTTGCGCGTGGCACCGCCGCAGCGCGCGAGCCGGTAGTGGCCGTCGCCGTCGTGCGTGAACCTGACGCCGAAGCGCTCGAGCCGGGCGATCGCATCCGGCGCCTCGGCCGTGAGCGCCGCGACGAGCTTCGGGTCGGCCGTCTCGTGCGAGCTCTGGATCACATCGGCGGCGTGCACCCAGGGCGCGTCGTCCTCGCCGAGCGCCGCCTGGATGCCGCCCTGCGCCTTGGCCGTGTTGGACGACGCGAGGCCGAGCTTCGTCGCGAGCAGCACGCGCGCGCCCGTCTCGGCCGCGGCCAGCGCGGACGTCAGCCCGGCGACGCCGGAGCCGATCACGAGGACGTCGCAGCTCCGCTCGGACATTGCGACAGGCTAGCCCTGGAGCCGCCGGGGCGCGTGAGCGCCGTGCGGGCGCGAGCGGTAGCGTCAGTCCCCGTGGACGTCCGCTGGGTCGAGCTGGAGCGGGACGGCGCCCGGCTGTGGGCGGCCGACCACGGCGGCGAGGGCCCGCCCGTGCTGCTGCTGCACGGCCTGCTCGGCCACGCCCGCGAGTGGGACTCCACCGCCGCCTGGCTGACGCGCACCCACCGCGTCGTTGCGCTCGAGCAGCGCGGGCACGGTCGCAGCGAGCGGACGCCCGCCGACGTCTCGCCCGCGGCCTTCACGGCCGATGCGGCGCGCTGGATCGAGCAGCTCGGCATCGCCCCCGCGGTCGTCGTCGGCCAGTCGCTCGGGGGCCTCACGGCGCTGCGCCTCGCCGCCGAGCGGCCGGACCTCGTGTGCGCGCTCGTCGTCTGCGAGGCGACGCCGGCCGCCGACGCCGGGAGCGGCGGCGCGGTCCGCAGCTGGCTCGCCGACTGGCCGGTCCCGTTCGCGACCGAGGCGGCGGCCCGGACGTTCTTCGGCGGCGACACGCTCGTCGCCCGTGCCTGGACGGCCGGGCTCGAGCGACGTGATGACGGCCTCCACCCGGCCTTCGACGCCGGCGTCGTGCTGGCCGCGCTGGCGGGGGCGAACGACCGCGACTGGTGGGGCGAGTGGCAGCGGGTCACGTGCCCCACGCTGATCGTGCGGGCGATCGACGGCGCCCCGGAGGCCGAGGTGGAGCGGATGCGCGCCCTGCGCCCCGAGGCGCAGCTGGCCGAGATCGAGGACTCCGGCCACGACGTCCACCTGGATCAGCCGGGACGCTGGCAGGCCGCCCTCGAGCCCTTCCTGGCCGGCGTCGAGCCAGGACGAGCGCGCACGAACCGGTTCCGACCCGACTCGTGACGGGTCGGATTCGGAGCCGCGGGTCGTGCGACGCCCGCGCGCTTCGTTAAGCGTCGCTGAACGACCCGTTCGGGGGACATCCGCGGCGTCTCGTCGTGCGAATAGCTCGCAGATGCCTTCGCCCACGCCTGTGTTCGGCCGCGCCTCGCTCGGGCTCGTCGCCCTCGACAGCCCCGCGTGGGCGCTGAAGCGCGGGCTCGCCTCGCTGGAAGGGGATCTGCCCGCGGCGATCGTGCGCATCGACGCCGGCGCGAGCGCGGCCGAGGTGCGCGCCTCCAGCGGGCTCGCCGCCAGCGCCGGTGCGGCAGTGGCGTGGATCCCGGAGGCCGCCCCGGCCGCGCTCGCGGAGCAGCTCGCGCGCTCGTGCCCGGACGTCATCCTCGACTCGGCGCTGTGCGGCGACGAGCTCGCGAAGCGGCTGTTCGAGTGGACGAGCGTGTGCGATCTCGCCGACCTCCGCACCGACCCCTGGCGGGTCGCGATCGCGATCGGGAGCGAGGGCGACGACGCGCTCGCCGGGCTCGACGGCGTCGACGTGCTGGGCCGCGGGGCAGATGCCCGGCGGCTCTCGGAGTGGCTCGGCGCCGGCGTCAAGGTGCCGGTCTGGGTCGTCGGCGACGAGACGGGCATCCAGGGCGTGCGCCTGCGCTTCGGCCGCCACGAGCGGATCGTCCCCCCGCCCGCCGTCGAGGCGAGCGCATCGCTCGGGGACGCGCTCGACCTCATCTCGTGCGGCCACGAGCTCGTGAAGGCCCTCCAGGGGTCCGCGGCGCGGCTGCGCCGTGACGACGCCTGACGCGGCCCGAGCCGCGTCGTCGCGCACGGAGACCGGCAGCAGCCGGCCCTAGCGCTCGAGCGTCACGGGATTGCTCAGCGTGCCCACGCCGGTCACGCTGATCTCGACGACGTCGCCCTCGCGCAGGTAGCGCTTGGGATCGCGCGAGTCGCCGACCCCGCCGGGCGTGCCGGTCGCGATCACATCGCCGGCCTCGAGCGTGGTCGCGCGCGAGACGTACTCGACGAGCGCCTCGATGCCGAAGATCAGGTTGCTCGTGCTCGAGTCCTGCATCGTCTCGCCCGACACGACCGTCGTGACCTGGAGCGAGCCGAGGTCGACGCCCTCGGCGTCGACGAGGCACGGGCCGAGCGGGCCGAACGTGTCGAAGCTCTTGCCGTAGGTGAACTGGCGCAGCGGCGTCTCGAGCTGCGCGCGGCGCCCGGAGACGTCGTGGAAGCAGGTGTACGCGCCGACGGCCGAGCGCGCGGCCTCGCCCGTCGCGCGCACGACGCGCTCGCCGATCACGATGGCGAGCTCGCCCTCGTAGTCGGGGCGCGTCTCCTCGCGCGGGATCACGATCGTCTCGCCGTGGCCGATCAGCGACGTCGTCCACTTCGCGAAGATCACGGGGACGTCGGGGAGGTCGAGCTCGGACTCCTCGGCGTGGTCGCGGTAGTTGAGGCCGATGCAGATCAGCTTGCGCGGCACCACGGGGTGGGCGAGCGCGACGGCGCCGAGCGGGACGCGCTGCCCCTCGGCGGCCGCGAGCGCAGCCCAGGCGGCGCGCGTCGGGACGAAGCCCTGCTCGCCGGCTGCGCCCGCATCGACGATGGAGTCGTCCTCGAGCCGCCCGATGCGGTATTCGCCGGACGCGTTGCGGTAGCGGACTGCCTTCACCGGTGATCCTCCTCGTGATTCATCGTTGCGCAGGGTAGCCTTGGCGGCATGGCGACCCGGACGCACGAGCTCGCGCTGAGCGACGTCAACCTGCTCGACCACGACCTCTTCGCCGAGCGCGAGCCGTGGGAGGTCTTCGAGCTGTTGCAGCGCGAGGCGCCGGTCTTCCGCCACCCGGAGCCCGACGGCGACGGCTTCTGGTGCGTGACGCGCTACGACGACGTCGTGCAGGTGCTCAAGGACACGGCCACGTTCTCGTCCGAGGCCGGCGGCGCGGCGCTGATCGAGCCGGTGCCGGCCGACGTGCTCGAGGCGCGCCGCAACTTCATGGAGACCGACCCGCCGCTGCACTCGCAGTGGCGGCGCATGTTCGCGCGCGACTTCACGCCGCGCTCGCTCGAGCGCTACGGAGACTGGCTGCGCGAGCTGACGCGGGCGATGCTCGACGAGACGCTGCCGCAAGGCGAGTTCGACTTCGTCGACGAGATCGCCGGCCCGATCCCGATCCGCGTGCTCGGGCACATCCTCGGCATGCCCGACGAGCACCTCGGCCGCCTCGTCGAGCTCGGCGACCGCATGCTCGTGCCCACCGATCCGGATCTCACTCCGCCCTCGACGCTCACGCCCGAGGAGTCGAAGTACCTGCCGTTCGGCTCCGAGGCCGGCGCCGAGCTGCTCGAGCTCGGCCGGCCGCTGATCGACGAGCGCAAGGGCCACCCCTGCGGCGACCTGCTCTCGATCCTCGCGAACGCCGAGATCGGCGGCTGTCCCGTCTCGCAGCACGATCTCGACAACAACCTCGCGCTGCTCGTCGTCGCCGGCAACGAGACGACGCGCCAGGGCATGGCGCTCGGCATGCTCGCGCTGATGGAGCACCCGGAGCAGATGGAGCTGCTGCGCTCCGAGCCGGCGATCATGCCGACGGCCGTCGACGAGCTGATCCGCTACGCCTCGCCCGTCTGGCACTTCCGCCGCACGGCCACGGCGGACACGGAGCTGCGCGGCGTGAAGATCCGCGCGGGCGAGCGCGTCGTCGTGTGGTTCGCGGCCGCGAACCGCGACCCCCAGGCGTTCCCCGACCCGCACCGGCTCGACCTCACGCGCAAGCGCGACGTGCACGCGGCGTTCGGCCGCGGCGGCCCGCACTTCTGCCTCGGCGCGCACCTCGCACGCTTCGAGATGGCCGTGCTCTTCGAGCAGCTGCTGCCGCGCCTCGCGTCGATCGAGCTCGCGGGCCCGCCCGCACGCCTGCGCTCGAACTTCACGAACGGCCTCAAGCGCCTGCCCGTCCGGGTCGTGGAGGCTCCGCGCGCCTGACCGCTGGTACGCTCGGCCGACCACCACGGGGCAACGAGCGTGCGGAGGCGAGATGACGGATTCGGAGCGGTTGGCGGCCCTGCAGCGCGATGGCGTGCGCATCGTGCGCGTCACCTACCCCGACCTGCACGGCGTGCTGCGCGGCAAGGACGTCCCGATCGACGTCTTCGCCTCCACCGTCGCCGAGAGCGGCCTCGCGTTCTGCAAGGCGATCTCCACCGTCGACCTGCGCCACAACGTCGTCTCCGGCTTCGAGCACGGGTTCCGCGACATCCACGTGACGCCGCTCCTCGACACGCTCGCGCGTGTCCCGTGGGATCCGGACGTGGCCTGGTGCCTGGCCGATCAGACGGCCGACGGCGAGCCCTACGGGTCGGATCCGCGCGGCGCCCTCAAGCGCGCGATCGCCGGCTTCACGGAGCTCGGCCTCGATCCCGTGATGGGCCCCGAGCTCGAGTTCTACCTCCTGCA
The DNA here is from genome assembly GCA_036502805.1 of Gaiellales bacterium. Taxonomy (GTDB): domain Bacteria; phylum Actinomycetota; class Thermoleophilia; order Gaiellales; family JALYLC01; genus JALYLC01. The sequence continues at coordinate 27,453 of DASXXY010000157.1, forward strand.
GCCGAGCGCGAGCGCGCCCGGAGGCTGGGCGCGCTACGTCGAGAACCCGACGCACGTCTACACCGTCGGCGCCCACGCCGACCCGCGCGGCGTGCTCGACCGCATGCTGCTGCAGGTCGCCGACGCGGGGCTCGGCGCGTTCGGCGCCGCGCACGAGTACGGCATGAGCCAGTGGGAGATCAACCTCACGCACTCGGCCGCGCTCGACGCGGCCGACCGCGCCTTCCGCTTCAAGGCCGCGATCAAGGAGCTCGCGACGCAGGAGGGCCTGCTCGCGACGTTCATGGGCAAGCCGTTCAACGGCGACGCGGGCTCCGGCTTCCACCTGCACCTCTCGCTCTGCGGCGAGGGCGGCGCCAACGCGTTCGCCGACGCCGCCGGCGACGAGGGCTGCGCGGAGCTCCTGCGCCATTTCATCGCCGGCGTGATCGCGCACGCCCCCGCCCTGATGGCGTTCCTGAACCCGACCGTCAACGCCTACCGCCGCATCGATCCGCACGAGCTCGTGCCGACGCGCGCCTGCTGGGGCTACGACAACCGCTTCGGGCTCGTGCGCGTGCCGCCCGAGCGCGGCGGCGCGACGCGCGTCGAGATGCGCCTCGCCGACGGCTCGGCGAACCCCTACCTCGCAACCGCCGCGCTGCTCTTCGCCGGCCTCGACGGCATCCGCCGCGAGCTGCCGGCGCCGGCGCCCGTCGCGGGCCTCGTCTACGAGCTGCCCGAGGAGGAGCAGGGCGAGCCGATCCCGCTCTCGCTCGACGCCGCGCTCGACGCGCTCGAGGCCGACGAGACGCTGCGCGACGCGATGGGCGCCCAGCTCGTCGAGACGTTCCTGACGATCAAGCGCTTCGAGCTCGGCCGCTACCACAGCCACGTCTCGGACTGGGACCTGACGGAGTACGCCCACCACCTCTAGCCCGAGCGGCGGCTACCAGGCGAGGCCGGCGAGGCGCGCGCGCACGGTCGCGACGTCGGCGAGCGTCGAGAAGCCGTCGGCCTGTGCGGCGAGCGTCGCCGCCTGCACGTCCGGGAACGGCACGACCCGCTGCCCGACCGTGAGGTCGCGCGTGGCGGTGCCGTCGGTCAGGAAGATCACGTCGAGACCGCGCTCGGAGGCCTGGCG
>DASXXY010000158.1:0-2102 GCA_036502805.1 Gaiellales bacterium
GCGTGCTCGAGGCGCTCGACGACCCGGCGCTCGCCCCCACTGCGCGGCGCCGGCTCGAGGAGGGCCTCGCCGCCGAGATCACGGCGCTCTGGCAGGCGGACGAGGTGCGCTCGCGCCGGCCGCGCGTCGTCGACGAGATCCGTCACGCGCTGTGGTTCTTCGAGACGACGCTGCTCGACGTCGCGCCCGACGTGCTCGCGGAGTACCGCGAGCGCCTGCCCGGAGCACGCGTGCCGTTCCGCTTCGGCTCCTGGGTCGGCGGCGACCAGGACGGCAACCCCGAGGCCGGCCCGCACACGGTGCCGGAGTGGCTCGACCGCGCCCGGCGGCTGGCGCTCACGCGCTACCGCGCCGAGGTGCGCGAGCTCGCGCGCGCGATCGGCGTCTCGACGCGCATGGTGCCCGTGAGCGACGAGCTGCTGCGCTCGATCGCCGACGACGAGGGCGAGCTCGCCGGCTTCGCGCTCGAGATCGGCGACCAGAACTTCGACGAGCCCTACCGGCGCAAGCTCAGCCTCGTCGGCCGGCGCCTCGAGAACCTGCTCGCAGGCAACGACGAGCCCGCCTACGACGACGCCGACGGCCTGCTGCTCGACCTCGAGCTGATGGACGCGAGCCTGCGCGCGAACCGCGGCGCGCGCATCGCGGACGGCTCGCTGGCCGACCTCCGCCGCCGCGTCGAGCTGTTCGGGTTCCACATCGCGAAGCTCGACGTGCGCCTGCACGCCGACCAGCTCGCCGCGCCCGACGAGCGCGTGCACGCGACGTTCCGCGCGGTGCGCGACGCGCGCGCCCGCCACGGCGCGCGCGCGCTCGACACGATCATCGTCTCCGGCACGGCGGGGCCGGACGACCTCCGCCGCGCGCTCGCGCTGATGGAGCGGGAGGTGGGGGGCGACCTCTCGCTCGTGCCGCTGTTCGAGACGATCGCCGATCTCCGCCAGGCGCCCGCGACCGTCGCGACGCTGCTCGACGACGAGCACTTCGGCGCGCTCGTCGAGCGCCGCGGGCGGCGCCTCGAGGTGATGCTCGGATACTCCGACTCCGGCAAGGACGGCGGCTACATCACCGCCGCGTGGGAGACCTACCGCGCGCAGGAGTCACTGGCGGCGCTGGCCGCCGAGCGCGACGTCGAGCTGACGATCTTCCACGGCCGCGGCGGCAGCGCGGGCCGCGGCGGCGGGCCGACGCACGCGGCGATCCTGGCGCAGCCGCCCGGCCATCCGCCCGGACGGCTCAAGGTCACCGAGCAGGGCGAGACCGTCTCCGACAAGTACGGCCTGCCGGGCCTCGCGCACCGCAACCTCGAGGCCGCCGTCGCGGCGACGCTGCTCGCGGCGTTCCCCGAGGCGATCGGCAACGCCCCGCCGGCCGGCGGCCGCGAGCTGCTCGACGGCCTCTCGGCGCGCTCGTTCGCGACCTACCGCGCGCTCGTGCACGAGGATCCGGCCTTCGTGCCGTTCTTCCGCGCGTTCACGCCCGTCGACGAGCTCGGCGTGCTCGCGCTCGGCTCCCGCCCGGCCCGGCGCCCCTCGAGCGACGCCTACCTGGCGGGCCTGCGCGCGATCCCCTGGGTCTTCTCGTGGACGCAGACGCGCACGCTGCTGCCGGCCTGGTACGGCGTCGGGACGGCGCTCGGCGAGGTCGCGGCGACCGGCGCGGGCGTGCGGGAGCTGCGGCGGATGTACGCCGGCTGGCCGTTCTTCCGCGCCATGATCGACAACCTCGAGATGACGCTCGCGAAGTCGTCGCTCGAGATCGCGCGCAGTTATCTCGAGCTCGTGCCCGAGAGCGACGACCGCGAGCGCATCTGGTCGCTGATCGCGGGGGAGCACGAGCGCACGGTCACCGCCGTGCTCGCGACCGTCGACGAGCAGGGCCTGCTCGACCGCCACCCCACGCTGCAGCGCTCGGTGCGCCTCCGCAACCCCTACGTCGACCCGATGAACGCGATCCAGGTCGACCTGCTCGCCCGCTTCCGGGCCGCGCGCACGGACGAGGAGCGCGAGCGCCTGGCCGCGGCCGTCGCGCGCTCGATCGCGGGCATCGCCGCCGCGCTGCGCAACACGGGCTGATCGCGGCAGATGCCACGAACGCAACAC
>DASXXY010000159.1:0-4477 GCA_036502805.1 Gaiellales bacterium
GCGGCGATCGAGATCGCCTGCTGGGACATCGTCGGCAAGAGCGTCGGCAAGCCCGTGCACGCGCTCATGGGCGGCCGGGTGCGCGACAAGGTGCGCGTCTACGCCAACGGCTGGTACCAGGTCGAGCGCACCCCGGAGGCCATGGCGGCGGCCGCCCGCGCGGTCGTCGGGCAGGGCTACACGGCGCTCAAGTTCGACCCCTTCGGAGACACCTCGCGGATCGTGGGGCCCGAGGAGGAGGCGCTCGCGATCGACCTCATCCAGGCCGTGCGCGACACCATCGGCGCGCGTGCCGATCTCCTCATCGAGGGCCACTGCCGCTTCGGCGTCGCCCAGGCGATCCGCTTCGCCGAGAGGATGGCGCCGTCCAATCCGCTCTGGTTCGAGGAGCCGGTGCCGCACCAGGATCCCGACTCCGTCGTCGAGGTCGCGCTGCACTCGCCCGTGCCGATCGCGACCGGCGAGAGCTTCGCGTCGGCGAAGAGCTTCGCGGCGCTGCTGCGCCGCGGCGGCGTGCGCATCTGGCAGCCCGATCCGATGCACCTCGGCGGCCTCTGGCCGACGCGCAACGTGATCGCCATGGCCGATGCCTCGGACATCGCCGTCGCGCCGCACTCCGCGGCCGGGCCGGTCTGCTCGGCGGTCTGCCTGCAGCTCGCGGCCTGCAGCCCGAACCTCTTCATCCAGGAGCTCTTCGACGAGTTCAACACCGGCTGGACGCGCGAGATCGTCGACCGGCACCTCGCGACCGACGCGGACGGCTTCCTGGCCGTCTCCGACCGCCCAGGCATCGGCATCGACCTCGACTGGGAGCGGCTCGGCGATCATCCGGCTCGACGGGGAAACCGCATCCGCCTGTTCGAGCGGGGATGGGAGCTGAGGAAGAGTGCCGACGACGAGGATGCCTGAGCCGGACGGGGCGGGCCGCGAGCTGCGCTCGCAGGCCTGGTTCTCCGGCCTGGACACGTTCACATTCGCGCACCGCAGCTGGAACGGCCGCGGCTACCCGGCCGACGTCTTCGACGGCCGCCCGGTGATCGGCATCTGCAACTCGTGGAGCGAGCTCACGACCTGCAACGCGCACCTGCGGATCGTCGCCGAGCACGTCAAGCGCGGCGTCTGGGAGGCCGGCGGACTGCCGCTCGAGTTCCCGACGATGTCGCTCGGCGAGCCGATGATGAAGCCGACGACGATGCTCTGGCGCAACCTCATGTCGATGGACGTCGAGGAGTCGCTGCGCGCCAACCCGCTCGACGGCGTCGTGCTGCTGTGCGGCTGCGACAAGACGACGCCCGCGCAGCTGATGGGCGCGGCGAGCGTCGACCTGCCGACCATCTGCATGCCCGGCGGGCCGATGCTGAACGGCCAGTGGCACGACGAGGAGGTCGGCTCGGGCACCGATCTCTGGCGCATCTCCGACATGCGCACGCGCGGTGAGATCTCCGACGAGGAGTACCTCGCGATCGAGGCCGGCTACTCGCGCTCGGACGGCCACTGCAACACGATGGGCACGGCCAGCACGATGACCTCGATGGCCGAGGCGCTCGGCACGACGCTGACCGGCGCCGCCGCCATCCCGGCCGCCGACTCGCGCCGGCGCGCGCTCGCCCACGTGACCGGCCGGCGCATCGTCCAGATGGTGCGCGACGATCTGCGCCTGTCGCAGATCCTCACTCCCGCGGCCTTCCACAACGCCATCGCGACGCTGCACGCGCTCGGCGGCTCGACGAACGCCGTCATCCACCTGCCCGCGATCGCCGGCCGCCTCGGGCTCGAGCTGCCGCTCGAGCGCTTCGACGAGCTCTCCCGCGAGGTGCCGTTCATCGCCAACCTCAAGCCCTCCGGCGAGTTCCTGATGGAGCGCTTCCACCAGGCCGGGGGCGTGCCGGCCGTGATGTCCGAGATCCGCGAGTCGCTCCAGCTCGGCGCGCTCACGGCGACCGGCAAGACGATGGGCGAGAACCTCGAGGGCGTCAAGGGCGGCGACGGAAAGGTCATCCGCACGCGCGCCGAGCCGCTCTCGCCGGACGGCGGCATCGTCATCCTGCGCGGCACGCTCGCGCCCGGCAGCGCCGTGATCAAGCGCTCCGCGGCGAGCGAGTCGCTGCTCCGCCACCGCGGCCGCGCGTACGTCTTCGAGAGCCGGCAGGAGCTGCTCGCGCACATCGACGACGACGATCTCCCGGTCGACGCGAGCACCGTCCTCGTGCTCAAGAACGGTGGCCCGAGGGGCGCCCCGGGCATGCCCGAGTGGGGGCAGCTGCCGATCCCGGCCAAGCTCCTGCGCGCCGGCGTGACCGACATGCTGCGCATCTCGGACGCGCGCATGAGCGGCACCTCGTACGGCACCGTCGTCCTGCACGCCTCGCCCGAGGCGGCCGTGGGCGGGCCGCTCGCGGTCGTGCAGACGGGCGACGAGATCGAGCTGAACGTGGACGAGCGCCGCCTCGACCTCCTGATCCCGGCCGAGGAGCTGCAACGGCGCCTGGCCGCCTGGACGCCGCCCCCGCCGCACTACTCGCGCGGCTACGGGCGGCTGTTCGTCGAGCACGTGCTGGGAGCCGAGGAGGGGTGCGACTTCGACTTCCTGCGCGCCGACGGGCTGGACGCGCCCGACTACGGGGCGCTGTACGCGCGCATGGGGCACTCGTAGCGCTCGTGCGGGTGCCGTGCCGGGCACCGTGCCCCTCAGTAGCCCGCGCGGTACAGCACTCTCCGTGGGAGCCCCGCCTCGACATCGCCCGCCGCCGCGCCCAGCGCATGCGCTCCGAGCACGAACGGGGTCAGACCCCGATCATGCACGGCGGTGCGCCGCGGCTTCCTCGTCCTGCGTGCGTGCACGATCGGGGTCAGACCCCATTCGTGCAGCTCACTACGCGAAGAGCGCCCGCAGGTGCTCGTTGAGGAACATCCCGTCGGGATCCTGCTCGCGGCGGAGCGCGATGAAGCGCTCGCTCCCGGGATAGCGCTCGCCGAGCTGCCTGCGCGTCAGGTAGTGGAGCTTGCCCCAGTGCACGCGCGCGCCGAACTGCCCGAGCAGCTGGTCGACCGCGTAGAGGTAGTCCCAGTAGTCGGTGCCGGGCTTGCCGGAGACGGAGATCACCGTCGTCGGCGTGCCGCAATTGGCCGAGAGGTAGGCCTCGTCGGCCGCGGTCGTGCGCACCTCCATGGGGAAGATCGCGATCGGCTGGCTCTTCAGCATCAGCTCGCGCATGGCGAGCACCGCCTCGCGGCCGCGCTCGGCCGGCACCATGTACTCGAGCTCGTGGAAGTTCGGCACGAGCCCGTCCATCGGGTAGATGCGGTAGCTGCGATCGACGCGCCGGCCGGGGGTCGCGTCGTCGGGTTCACCCTCGTCGGCCTCGTCGTAGGTCTTCGTGAAGCAGGTGTCCGTCATGCGCTCGCCAGGTGGCGTGTGCAGGCCGTAGAGCTGTGCCGAGTCCTCGCTCGGCAGCCAGAAGAACGAGAAGTGGCGGTGCCCCGAGAAGAGCTCGTCCCAACGCTCGAGCACGTCGCCGAACGGCCGGTGGTCGATGCGCTCGACGAGGCGGTAGGCCGGCGCCACGGCCAGCGTCAGGCTCGTCATCACGCCGAGCATGCCCACCGCGACCTGTGCGGCGCGCAGCAGCTCCGGCGTCGTGCCGTCGATCTCGACGACCTCGCCGAGCCCGTTGACGATGCGGCAGGCGCGCAGGCTCGCCGAGAAGCTCGGCTGTCCCAGCCCCGATCCGTGCGTGCCCGTCGCGATCGCCCCCGCGATCGCCTGCGTCTCGATGTCGCCCTGGTTCGCGAGCGCGAGGCCGGCCTCCCAGAGCGGATCGCCGAACTCGCCGATGCGCGTGCCAGGCAGCACCGTCACGAGCCGCTGCGCGGCGTCGATGTGCGTGATGCCGCGCAGGCGGTCGGTGCTCAGCACCGTGCCCGTCGTCTCGATCAGCGGCGTGAACGAGTGGCCCGCGCCGAGCGCGCGGATGCCGGCGCCCTTCGCGATCGCGGCCCGGACGTGCTCGACGACCTCGTCCTCGCCGGCCGGCGCGGCGATCGTCGCCGGGAACGACTGGTTGCCGACCCAGTTCGTCCACGTCGAGCGGCCGCCACCCGCAGTCGCGCTCATGCCGCCTCCGCGATCACGACGGCCAGCGTCTCGCGGATGATCGCCGCGACCTCGGCGGGTCGCGAGAGGAACGGCGAGTGGCTCGAGTCGATGTGGCTGACGGTGCCGGCGCGCTCCGACATGCGCTCCTGCGCGGCCGGCGGGAGCGCGTTGTCCCGCATGCACACGACGTAGGTCGACGGCACGCTCTGCCAGGCCGCGGCCCGCAGCTCCTGCCGGAACGCGTCCTTGCGCTGCGGCGCGATGGCCGCGGCCGCGCGCGCCGCGACGTCCGGCGGGCAGTCGGCGTAGAACGTGTGCAGCGGATCGTCGGGCAGGATCGTGCGCCCGTCCTCGGACGTGATCCACCAGGCGGGCTCGGCT
>DASXXY010000160.1:0-10281 GCA_036502805.1 Gaiellales bacterium
AGACCCCGGTTGTGGCGTGCCGACGCCCCGCCCGGCGCTCTTTCGGGCTTGGTACCCTCCGCGGGTGTCGGCCGCCGCTGGAGAAGAGGCCGTTCTGTTGCCGGCCGAGGACGGTGAGGGGACGGCGCGGCCCGATGTCAGCGTCGTCGTGACCGTCTTCAACGAGGCCCGCAACGTCGACGAGCTGATCGAGCGGCTGTCGACGGCGCTCGTCGCGTGGGGCCGCCCGTGGGAGGTCGTGCTCGTCGACGACGGCTCGACGGACGGCTCGCGGGCGCTGCTGCGCGCCGCCCACGCGCGCGATCCGCGCTTCCGGATCGTGCTGCTGAAGCGCAACTTCGGCCAGCATCCGGCGATGGCCGCGGGCATGATCCACGCGCGCGCCAACATCGTCGTGACGATGGATGGCGACCTCCAGAACGACCCGGACGACATCGGCAAGCTCGTCGCCGCGCTCGAGGACAACGGCGTCGAGGTCGCGTCCGGCCGCCGCCAGGCGCGCGCCGATGCGCTCATGAGCCGCAAGCTGCCCTCGCGCGCGATCAACGGCATGCTGCGCAAGCTCACGACCGTCGAGATCTCCGACTACGGCTGCGCGTTCAACGCCTATCGGCGCAGCGCGATCGAGCCCGTCCTGCACCGCGTCGGCCGGCAGAAGTTCACGAAGGCGCTGATCCTCTCGACCGGCGCCTCCGTCGTGGAGGTCGACCTCAAGCACCACGCCCGCGAGGGGCAGAAGTCGCGCTACTCGTCGATGCGGCTCGTGCGCCTCGCGCTGCACGTGCTCTTCGGCTTCTGGCCGCAGCCGATCCAGTGGGCCGGCGCCGTGATCGCGATCGTCATGACGCTCGCGTCGCTCGGGCTCGGCACGTATGCGGCGATCTTCTGGATCGCTGAGGCAAACTTCCCGGGCCCGACCTTCCTGGCCGCCCTGATCCTGGGCGTGCTCGCGGTGCAGGGCTTCATCCTCGCGTTGCTCGGCGAGTACGTCATGCGCATCCAGCGCGACGTCGAGCAGCGCCCGCTCTACGTGATCGACGAGGTGCTCGAATGACACGCGTGCTCGTCACCGGCGGCGCCGGCTTCATCAGCTCGAACCTCTGCCGGCATCTGCTGCGCTCGACCGCGCACGAGGTCGTGATCATGGACGCGCTGACCTATGCGGGCAACACGGCCAACATCGCCGACCTGCTCGGGCACGACCGGCTGTCGTTCGTCGAGGGCGACATCCGCGACGCCGCGCACGTGGAGGAGGTCGTCGCCGGCGTCGACGTGATCGTCAACGCGGCCGCGGAGTCGCACGTCGAGAAGTCGATCCTGGACGGCGCGAGCGAGTTCGTGACGACGAACGTCGAGGGCACGCAGGTGCTGCTCGACGCGTGTCGCCGGCACCCGGTGGAGCGCTTCGTCCTGGTCTCGTCGAGCGAGGTCTACGGCACGGCCGAGCGCGACCCGATGGACGAGGAGCACCCGCTCAACCCGCGTTCGCCGTACGCCGCGACGAAGGCCGGCGGCGACCGCCTCGTCTACAGCTACTGGTGCACGTACGAGACGCCGGCGGTGGTCGTGCGGCCGTTCAACAACTACGGCCCCTACCAGCACCCCGAGAAGGTCATCCCGCGCTTCATCACCGCGGCGCTGCAGGACCGGCCGCTGACGGTCCATGGCGGCGGCAGAGCGAGCCGCGACTGGCTGCACGTCGAGGACACGTCCGAGGCGATCACGGCCGTCATCGAGGCGCCGCTCGAGCGCATCGCGGGCGAGGTGCTGAACCTCGCGACCGGCATCGACCTCGACGTCCAGACGATCGCGGAGCGCATCTGCGACGCGCTCGGCAAGCCGCGCTCGCTGATCACGTACGTCGCCGACCGCCCCGGGCAGGTCGACCGCCACATCGGCTCGACGGACAAGGCCGCCGAGCTCGTCGGCTGGCGTGCGCGCATCGGCTTCGACGAGGGGCTCGAGCGCACGATCAAGTGGTACGCCGACAACCCGGCCTGGTGGGCGGCGCACGTGGCCGCCATCTCCTAGCCGGACGGGCGACGATCTCCGCGTCGCCACTGATCGTCCTCGGCGCGGGCGCCGGCCAGCTCGGCGCTTACGCGGCCGCGCGCCGGCTCGGCGTCGAGACGATCGCGTGCGACTTCGACGCCGAGGCGTTCTGCGTGCGCGAGGGCCTCGCCGACCGCTTCGAGCCCATCTCCGCGATGGATGCCGCGGCCGTGCTCGCGCTCGCCCGCCGCGAGCGCGCCGGCGGCCTGCTGTCGCCGGGCACCGACGGCCCGGTGCGCGTGGCGGCGGAGGTTGCGGCCGAGCTCGGCCTGCCGCATCCGCTCGACCCGGCGACGGCCGCGCGGGCGACCGACAAGCTCGCCCAGCGGCGCGCGTTCGATGCCGCAGGCGTGCCCCACCCGGCCTGGAGCGCCGACGGGACGGGGCTCCCCGAGGGCGCGCGCGTGGTCGTCAAGCCGGCCGCGGCCCAGGGCCAGCGCGGGCTCGAGATCGTGGCGCCCGGCGGCGACCTCGCAGCCGCCGTCGCGGCCGCGCAGGCCGAGTCGCGCGACGGCCTCGCGCTCTGCGAGGAGTTCGTCGAGGGCCCGGAGCTGACGGTCAACGCGTTCGTGGCGAGCGGCCGCTTCGTGCCGCTCACGGTCACGGATCGCGAGCGCGCGCTGGCGTTCGGCGTCGCGACGGCGCACCTCTTCCCGTCGCTGCACCCGGTCGGCGCCGTCGTGGCGGCCGCGCAGGCGGCCTGCGCGGCGCTCGGCATCGCGTCCGGGCCGACCTACACGCAGGTGCTGCTGGCCCCGGACGGGCCGCGCGTCATGGAGGTGGCGGCGCGGCTCGGCGGCGGGCACGACGGCGAGCTGTGCACGGCGGCGCTCGGCGTCGACCTGAGCGAGGCGGCCGTGCTCGCCGCGCTCGGCCGCACGCCGGGGGACCTCACCGCGGTGCGCGAGCGGGCGGCGGTCGTGCGCTTCCTGATCGCGCCCGCCGGCCGGCTCGTGCGCGTCGAGGGGCTCGACGAGGCGCGCGCGCTGCCGGGCGTCGAGCTCGCGTACGCCTACCGCGCACCCGGCACGCAGATCGCGCCGCTCCTGCGCGGCCCGGACCGCGCCGGCTTCGTGCTGGCCTCAGGCGCCTCGCGTGCGCAGGCGGAAGCGGCCGCGCGCAGTGCGGAGGACGCCATCCGCTTCGTCGTCGAGTAGCCCCGCCGCGGCGGGGCGCCGCACGGCGCGCTGGGTGACGACGAGCTGGCCGGCGCAGACCGCCCCGCCCACGAGCAGCGCGCCGCCGATCTGCAGCGGCGTGAGCGACTGGCCGAGCGCCGCCCAGCCGAGGATCGTCGCGACGATCGGGCTCAGCAGCCCGAGGAACGAGAGCGACGGGGCGGGCAGCGTGCGCATGCCGCGGAACCACATCGCGTAGGCCGCCGCCGTGCCCGCGATGCCGATGATCGCGAAGCCGAGGAGGTTGCGGCCCGTGAGCGCGGGCGGCGTGCCCTCGAAGAGCAGCGCGAGCGGCGCGACGAGGGCGCCGCCGGCGAGCAGCTGCCAGGCCGTGAACGCGAGCAGCGGCAGCGGCGCCGGGCCCCAGCGGCGGCCGAGCACGATGCCGAGCGCCATCGAGGCCGTGCCGCCCGCGGCGGCGGCGAGGCCGATCGGATCGAGCGAGGCCGCCGGTCCGAGCACGAGCGCGGCGACGCCCACGATGCCGGCGATGCCGCACGCGATGCCGGCGCGCGTGGGGCGCAGCAGCAGCAGCGGCCAGGCCAGCAGCAGCACGATCACCGGCTGCAGCGCGCCGGCCGTCGCCGCGACGCCGCCCGGCAGGCGCTCGGCGGCGACGAAGAGCAGCGAGAAGAAGATGCCGATGTTGAGCACGCCGAGCGTCGCGACGCGCAGCCGCCACCCGGGCGGCGGCAGGCGGCGCATCCAGAGGGCGAGCAGGGCGCCGGCCGGAAGCGCGCGGCCGGCCGCCGCGAGCAGCGGGCGATCGGGCGGCAGCAGCTCGGTCGTGACCCAGTACGACGTGCCCCAGACGAGCGGGGCGTAGGCCGTGAGCAGGATCGTGACGAGGCGACGGTCATTCGTCATCGAACTATGATAGCTCGATATCGAACTACTTCGCTAGGCTCTGCCCATGCCGGCCGACGACGTCGACGCGATCCTCGCGCAGTGGGTGCGCCAGCGGCCCGATCTCGACGTCTCGCCGATGGGGGTGATCGGCCGCATCGCGCGCGCCGCGCGCCTGCTCGAGCGCGAGCTCGAGACGGTGTTCCAGGCCCATGGGCTCGACGGCGCCGGCTTCGACGTGCTCGCGACGCTGCGCCGCAGCGGCTCGCCGTTCGTGCTCTCGGCGTCCGCGCTCGCGGACGCGATGATGGTCGCGCGCAGCTCGACGACGAGCCGCATCGACCGCCTCGAGGCGCAGGGGCTCGTCGCGCGCGTGCCCGACGACAGCGACGGGCGCGGGATCGGTGTGAGCCTCACGGTGGCCGGCCTCGCCGTGATCGAGGACGCGGTCGCGGCGCACGTCGCGAACGAGGCGCGCCTGCTCGCGGCGCTGCCGGCCGCGGCGCGCGAGCGCCTCGCCGCCGATCTGCGCACGCTGCTCGCGACGCTCGAGTAGCGGGCCGAAGCGGCTCAGAGCACGCGCTCGCGCAGCGGCTCGGCGCCGAGCACCGTGCCGCGCGCGAAGGCGCGGTTGCGGCGGCGCTTGCGCAGCGCCTCCGCAGCGACGTAGCTGCCGATCACGAAGAGGAACGCGGCGAGCTGCAGGAGCACGCCCTCCCAGGTCGGGTAGAGGCCGAACCAGAGGCCCGACCAGTACGGCGTGCGCAGGCCCGAGATCGGCGTGACGGCGATCCAGCCGACGGTCTGCATGATCTGCACCGTGGTGCCGACCATCACGACGAGCACCCACGTGACCATCGCGCCCGTCAGCATCAGCATCTTCTTCTGCGGCAGCTTGCGCTCGAGGCTGAAGACGGCGAAGCCGACGAGCACGGTCGCCGCGACGCCCACGAGCACGCCGGTGAGCACCGTCGCGACGTCGGTGGCGAGGACGAGCGCCTGCACGAAGAGGACCGTCTCGAAGCCCTCGCGGTAGACGCTCGTGAAGCCGAGCGTGGCGAGCGCGGCGAGCTGCGCGAACGCGATGCCGCCGCTCGTCAGCATGGCCTGCTTCCTGCCGTGCAGCCCGGCCAGGTGGCCCGTCCAGTAGGTCTTGTGGAAGAACCAGTTGAGGATCACGAGCAGCATCCCGATCGCGATCAGCCCGACCACCGCCGAGAGCCGCTCGCCGTAGCGCGTGAGGCTCGTGAGGATCGTCTGCGCGACGACCCAGGTCGCGGCGCTGGCGAGCAGCGCGGCGCCAACGCCGAGCCACATCGGCCGCCGCAGGCGGCGCTGGCCGCCCTTGAAGCTGGCCATCAGCGCGGCCAGGATGAGCACCGCCTCGAGGCCCTCGCGGAAGACGATGATGGCCGTGTTCGTGATCACGGTCGTGCGGCTCTTGGGGCCGGTGCCGACGGCCTCCTCGGCCTCGCTCAGCGCCCTGTCGAGCGCCACCCGGTTGGCGGCGATCTCGCTCGGCGAGCCGCGGCCGTTGATCAGCGTCGCGAGACCGTCGCTGTCGCCCGAGCCGTACCAGAAGAGCCCTTCGCTGCGGGCGAAGAGCTCCGGCGCGAGGCCGCGCAGGCGCTGCTCGGGGCCGAGCTCGAAGAACGCGTAGGCCTCGATCCGGGCCTGCTCGGCGATGTGGTACTGACCGGCCTCGACGGCCTTCTGCATGCGCTCGAGCGAGCCGGCGATGAGGTCGAAGTCGGCGCTCGAGTCGTGCGCCAGCCAGGGCTTCGGGAAGAGCGTGTCGGTCGCTGCGACGATCGCCTTGGTGCGCTGCTCGAAGAGCTTCGGGTCGAGCACGCGCGTGCCGCTCGAGGCCGCGTCGAGGTCGCCGCCGAGCTGCTCGAGCGAGCTCGCGACCGTGCGCGCCGACCCCGCGTCGCGCTTCAGCAGCATCGGCTCGATGTCGCGGAAGGCGCTCAGCGCGCCCGTCTGGAACGTGATCGCCTCCTGGATCTCGAAGGCGCGCAGGACGCGGCCGTCGTCGACCCCGCGGCCGTACTCGACGGCGACGAGCGGCGTGAACGTGCGCACCTGGCTCGCGCGACGGCGCTGCTCCGCGGCCGAGAGCGGGGCCGCGCGGAACGCGTCGAGGCGCTGCGAGAGCGCGCCGGCGAGCGTCGCGACCTCGGCCTTGCGGCCTGCGCGCGCGGCGCTCGTGAGCGCGGCGAGGTCGCGCGCCACGGAGGTCTCGGCGGCGGCGCCGACCTGCCGGCGGTAGGACGGCGCGAGCACGCCCCAGAAGCCCTCGGCGAGCGCCGCCTGCTGCGCGGCGCTGACGGGCAGGTCGTTCGCGAGCGAGGGCGCCACGGAGCCGAGCGCGTCGCGCAGCCGCGACTGGTAGGTGTCGAGCAGGTCGGCGCGCAGCGCGGCGGCGGCGCGCGCCGGCGAGAGCGTGCCCTGCGCGAGCTGCACGTTCGCGAGCGTCGCGTTCGCGCCCGGCCGGCTGAGCTTCGTCGGAGGGCGGAACTCGCGCACGAGCAGCCAGCGCGCGGCGGTCGCCGCGTCGCCGCGCTCGGTCGCCGCCAGCGCGAGCCGGTAGCCGCCGCCGGCCAGCGCGGCCCAGGCCTCGGAGCTCGCGACCGCGAGGCCGGTCTCGTCGCCGGCGGCCGCGGCCGCGTGCGCGCGGGCGAGCGCGGACTCGAGCGCCGCCCGCTCGGCCGGCGCGGCGGCGAGCGGCCCGCGGAGGTCCGCGCGGTACTCGCGCTGGGCGAGGGCGACGGTCGTCGCGGCCTCGCCCTGCGAGCCGAGGATCAGCGCCTGGCCGGCGTTTCCGAGGCGCTCGCGCACCTGCGTCGCCGCCTGCCCGGGCGTGCTCGCCGCATGCGCGGACGAGACCCCGAGGACGAGCAGCGCGGCGGCGAGCAGGAGGGAGCGCCTCGGCGTCACCGGATCAGCCTTCCTCGACCTTGATGCCGAGCTTGGCGGCGGCCTGCGAGACCTGGCCCGCCACCTTGACGGCGCGATCCTGGGCCTGCTTGCCGAGCAGGTCGGCGTCCTGCGGCGTGAAGCGGTGGCCGCCCCGCTCGCGCACGTAGATCTTCTCGATGAACGCGGCGAGCCCGTCGAGCTCCTTGCGCGTCTGCGCGGCCTGGTCGGGGTCGACCTTCGCGATCGCCGGCCGGACGTCGGTGTAGACGACCTGCAGGCTGCCGAGGATGTCGTGGATGTCGTTCAGGCGCGAGGCGACGTTGAACGACGTCGTCGTCGACCGTGCGCCGATCACGAAGCGCGAGTTCTTCCAGTCGCCGAAGTACTCGCCCATCGTCGGCACCATCACGACGAGCGCCGAGAGCGCGTCGGTCGTGTTGGGCTTGTAGGCCGTGGCGGAGGCGAGCAGCTTGTGGCTCTGGCGGTCGAACTCGCGCGCGGCGGCGACGAGGAAGGCGGCGTCGGGCAGCACCTCGCCGAACTCGCCGGGCGTGCCGTTGCCGTTCAGGTCGGGCTTGACGCCCTTCGCGACGAGCGAGCGGTCCTCACCCCAGAGCGCGGCCTCGGTGATGTTGTAGAGCGCGCCGGGCTGCTTGAAGGTCGTGCCGTTCGGAGCCGTGAGCGAGAACGAGACGGCGCCCTTCGGATCCTCCTTGAAGCTCGCGCCGGCGTCGATGTCGACGTCGTACTGCACGAGCGAGGGCGTGCCGGCGACGATGCCCTCCATGCGCTCGTAGTCCGAGTTGTGCTTCAGCCAGTCGCTCTTCATGCGCGCGAGGAGCGGCTTCAGCTGCGCCTGCTGCGTGCTCCAGAGCCGCGCGTAGTCGTAGCCCGTCGCGGCCGCGAGCCGGTTGTAGCGCTCGGCGTTGGCCTTGAACTCGGTCGTGAAGGCGACGAGCTTCGTGGACTGCCCGATGAGGCGCTTGTGGAGGCCGGGGAAGCCCGCCGTGGCCGTCGTGTCGGCGGCGGCGGAGGTCGCGGCGGGGAGCGCGAGCAGCGCGACGACGAGTGCGGTGGCACGTGCGGTTCGGACGCGAGAGCCCATCGAGTGCAAGTCCTTCTGTGGCGAGGAGTCACGCGCGCCGCCCCGACGCGGGCGCCGCTTAGGAGCGCCTAAGGCCGGAGTATGGCTTAGGGCGCCCGAAGCTGCAAGGAGGATCCGTCCGACGGCGCGTGTACGCGAACGTGTTGAGTCGTTTGCACAAATCTTTAGAGTCGTCTAATATTGGATTCATGCTCGTCATGACCGAGACCGTGCAGGACTACCTGAAGGCGATCTGGATGCTCGATCGCAACGGCAACGTCTCGACGAGCGCGCTGGCCGAGCGCCTGGGCGTGACGGCCGCGTCGGCCACCGCGATGATCAAGCGGCTCGCCGGCGTGGGCCTCGTGCGCCACGAGCCGTACCACGGGGTGTCGCTCACCGAGGCCGGGACCGAGGCCGCGCTCGAGGTCATCCGGCACCACCGGCTGCTCGAGCTGTACCTCATGCAGGCGCTCGGGCTGACCTGGGACGAGGTGCACGCCGAGGCCGAGCGGCTCGAGCACCACCTCTCCGAGACGCTCGAGGCGCGCATCGACGCAGCGCTCGGGCACCCCACGCGCGACCCGCACGGCGATCCCATCCCGACCGCCGACCTCAAGCTGCTGGACGAGGACGACCGCCCGCTGACGACGCTCGCGGACGGCGCCGCGGCCGTCATCCGGCGCGTGCCGGACGGCGATCCGGGCCTGCTGCGCTACCTCGCCGAGCTCGGCTTCGTGCCGGACGAGCGCGTCGTCATGCTCGCCGCCGCGCCCTTCGACGGCCCGCTCACGGTCGAGGTCGCCGGCGAGCGCCACGCCATCTCGCGCGAGCTCGCCGAGCGCATCCGCATCGGCGGATCGGACTGACTCCGCCCGTTCGATCCGATCTGCCCTCGGTTGCGCTGCCGGGCGAGCAGCGCGTCTTCGACGCCGCCCACCGCTCGCTGGCCGAGCAGCGAGGCGGCCTGCGTGGGCTGTGGCCGTTCCTCGGACCGGCGTTCATCGCCGCGATCGCCTACATCGACCCCGGCAACTTCGCGACCAACATCGCGGCCGGCTCGAAGTACGGCTACCTCCTGCTCTGGGTCATCCTGGCCTCGAACCTGATGGCGATGCTGATCCAGACGATGAGCGCGAAGCTCGGGATCGCCACCGGCGACAACCTCGCCGAGATCAGCGCCGAGCGCTTCTCGACCCCCTGGCGCATCTTCCTCTGGCTGCAGGCCGAGGCCGTCGCGATGGCCTGCGACCTGGCCGAGTTCGTCGGCGCCGCGCTCGGCTTCCACCTGCTCTTCGGCATCCCGCTCCTGCCCGCGGGCCTGATCACCGGCGTCGCGGTGTTCGTGATCCTGGCGGCCGAGCTGCGCGGCATCCGCCGCCTCGAGATCGTGATCACGATCCTCGTCGGCGTGATCGTCGCGGGCTTCGCGTTCCAGATGCTGTTCGCCCACCCGGACGGCAGCGCGGTCGTCAAGGGCCTGCTGACGCCGCGCTTCAAGGACTCCGAGAGCGTGCTGCTGGCCGCCGGCATCCTCGGCGCGACCGTCATGCCGCACGTCATCTACCTGCACAGCGCGCTCACGCAGAAGCGCGTGGTCGGGGCCGATGCGGGCGAGCGCAGGCGGATCTTCCGCTTCGAGCAGATCGACGTCGTGATCGCGATGTCGATCGCCGGCGCGGTCAACATCGCGATGCTCGTCATGGCTGCGGGCGTCTTCCACTCGCGCGGCCTGACGCAGATCGGCGACATCGACGAGGCCTATCGCGGGCTCGGCACGATCGTCGGCAACCACGCCGACGTCGTCTTCGGGATCGCGCTGCTGGCCTCCGGGCTCTCGTCGTCGAGCGTCGGCACGCTCGCCGGCCAGGTCGTGATGCAGGGCTACATCAAGCGCCAGATCCCGCTCTACCTGCGCCGCATCATCACGATGGCGCCGTCGCTCGTGATCCTCGCGATCGGCGTCAACGCCTCGAGCGCGCTCGTCGTCTCCCAGATCGCGCTCTCGTTCGGCATCCCGTTCGCGCTGATCCCGCTCGTGATCTTCTGCCGCAACCCCGAGCTCATGGGCGACCTCGTCAACCGCCGCGCGACGAACATCGCGTCCTACCTCGTCGTCGGCGTGATCGTCTCACTGAACCTCTTCCTGATCTACGACACGCTTCTAGGCTAGGTGGCTGGCGGGCTGGCCGCGAGCGC
>DASXXY010000161.1:0-4212 GCA_036502805.1 Gaiellales bacterium
CCGGCGTTGCCAGGCGCAACGCTCGAGCCGGTGGCCGTCCCGATCGCGCCAGCCGCGCCCGCCGCCGACGCCCCGGCGTCCCCGGTCGTCGCCGCAGCGTCTCCCGGTAGTGGCGAGGGCCCGCTCGACTCGGCGCTCGCAATCGTCGCGCTGGCCGGCGCCGGGGGCGCCGCGCTCGTGCGTGCGCGCCAACTGGCGGCCGCCTCCGGTCTCGCCGACACCGGGGCGCTCACGGCGCTCGGGCACTCCGCCTCCACGTTCTGGGCCGGGTCGTGCACGGCCATCGGCGGCTCCAGCTCGCTCACCGCTAGCGGCACGTCCCTCGCGGCGCCCGCATCGTCCACGGTCGCGTTCACGCCGGTCGGTACGCTCGGCGGGCGCGCGCGCTTCGGCGTCGCGGGCGCACTCTCCGAGGTCGCCGACGGGCTCGGCGGACGCGTCACGCCGGCCGCCCTGCCGCTTCGCTCCGGCCATGCCGCAGACCGCACCGGGCTCGTCACGCTGCTTCTGGCCGCATCCGCGGCGTCCGGCGCAGCGCTCGCGGCGCTGCTCCCGCAGCGCGGCGGCGCGCAGGGAGCGGACGCGGGATGATCCGCCGCCCGCGCCAGGCAGCACGGACGCTGGTCGCCGCGTCGGCGAGCGCCGTCGCGCTCGCCATGCTGCCGTCGCTCGTCGCGGCGAGCGCCATCGACGCCGGGAAATCGACGGTGGCCGGCTCGGCACGGCTCAACGCGAAGGGCACGGCCCTGCAGCTCCGCGGCGTCGTGCACTGCCGCGCCTGCGCGGGCTTCACGCTCGGTGCGACGGTCAGCCAGGGCGGCAGCGGAGCGATCGGCGAAGGCGGCGTGCGCTGCGTCTGCCACAGCACGTCCGAGCGCTGGGTCGTGACGGCCCGGACGCGGGAGGCCACGGCGTTCCGCGCCGGCCCCGCGCGCGTGTGCGTCTGGATCACCGCGCGCAGCACGGGTGGAAAGGCGATCGACGCACGCCAGTGGTGCGCGAACGTCAGGCTGACGTTCGCCGAGGTCTGACGTGACGGGCTTCTGGCTCCTGGTCGCCGCGGGCTGCGCGCTGGCCGCCGCGTCCGGCTTCTCGCTCGTGCGCTACGCCGTCCCGAGCCTGCCGAAGTTCCGCGCCGTCGATCCCGGGTCGATCCCGGCGTGGCGTGTTCTGCCGGGCACGGCGCAGCCGCCCGAGCCCGTTGCCGCAGCGGTCGTGGCCGTCCGCGAGCCGCCGGTCGCGCCGGTCGTCGAGGAGCCGCCCGAACTGCCCGTGCCGCCCGTGCCTGCTCCCGCAGCCGTGCCTCGGCGCGCGGAGGCGCCTGCCAGGCGACGGGCCGCCGCAGCGCGCATGCCCGCCCCCACGGCGCCCGAGCCGGATGCCGCCAAGCTCGCCCTCTGGGCGCGCCAGGTCAAGGCCGGCGAGCGCAAGCTGTCGGTCGCGACCGACGGCTGCCGCGTGACGTGGGATCGCACCTGCAAGCACGGGCATCCGTCGTGGCTCGTCCGGCTCGGCTACCTCCAGCGCCCGCGGCCGAAGGTCGCGCGCCACACGCCGCGCTGATCTCACGCTCGCGGCCCCGGCGTCGTCCACGGGGTGCGGCCGGCATCCGGCCGCCGCGAAACGCATGGAGGCGACACATGAGCCCGACGTCCACTGCCGTTCCCGGCACCTGGTCGAGCCGAGTCGGGGCCACCGACTGGAGCGCCGTCCGCGCGGGCCTCGACAGCGACGGCTGCGCGCTCACCGGAGCGTTGCTGGAGGCCGGGGAGTGCAGCGCGATCGCAGCGCTCTATGCCGACGACTCGCGCTTCCGCTCGACCGTCGACATGGCCCGCCACCGCTTCGGCGAGGGGCAGTACCGCTACCTCGCCGAGCCGTTCCCCGAGGCCGTCGTCGAGCTCAAGCGCGCGCTCTACCCGAGGCTCCTGCCGATCGCCCGCGACTGGTGGAGCAAGCTCGGGCGCGAGAGCCCGTGGCCCGACACGCTCGAGCAATGGCTCGCGCAGTGCCACGAGGCCGGACAGGCGAAGTCGACGCCGATCCTGCTCCGGTACGGCGCGGGCGACTGGAACGCGCTCCATCGCGACCTCTACGGCGAGCTCGTCTTCCCGCTGCAGGTCGTGATCAACCTCAACGAGCCCGGCGTCGATCACTCGGGCGGCGAGTTCCTGCTCTACGAGCAGCGGCCGCGGGCGCAGTCGCGCGGCACCGCCATGCTGATCCCGCGCGGCCACGGCCTCGTCTTCACGACGCGCGACCGCCCGGTCGAGTCGAAGCGCGGATGGTCGGCGGCGCCCGTGCGCCACGGCGTCTCGATCGTGCGCTCGGGCGAGCGGATGACGCTCGCGCTCGTCTTCCACGACGCCGCGTGAGCCGTCAGCGGCCGGCGGGCGCCGCCGGCCGTCCTACGATCGCCGTGTGAGCGACACGCGCCCATGGGAGGCCAACGCCGCGTTCTGGGACGCCCACATGGGCGACGGCGGCAACGAGTTCCACCGGCTGCTCGTGCGCCCGCCCGTCGAGCGCCTGCTCGGCGACGTCGCGGGGCAGCGCGTGCTCGACCTCGCGTGCGGCAACGGCATCTTCTCGCTGCGCCTGCGCGAGCTCGGCGCGCGCGTCGTCGCGGCGGACGTCTCGCAGTCGATGCTCGCGCATGCGCGGCGCCGCAGCGCGAGCCTGGAGCCGCCGGTCGACTTCCGCCTCTGCGATGCGACCGACGCGGCCGCGCTGCTCGCGCTCGGCGAGGGCGCGTTCGACGCGGTCGTCTGCAACATGACGCTGATGGACATCCCCGAGATCGCGCCGCTCGCCTCGGCCGTCCCGCGGCTGCTGGCCGACGGCGGCCGCTTCGTCTTCTCGACCTGCCATCCGAGCTTCAACCGCCTGGGCATGCGCTTCGTGGCTCCAAGCGAGCGGCAGCCCGAGGCCGGCGTCACGGTCACGCGCTACCTCACGCCCGCGATCGGCGATGGCGTCGCGATCGAGGGCCAGCCCGTCGAGCAGCTCTACTTCGACCGCCCGCTCTCGCTGCTGCTCGAGCCGTTCTTCGCCGCCGGCCTCGTCATGGACGGGTGCGAGGAGACGGCCTACCCGGCGGGCGGCGCCCGCGGCACCGCCGAGCGCATGGAGTGGCGGCACGTGCCCGAGATCCCGGCGGTGCTCGTCGCCCGGCTGCGCCACGGCGCCCGCGGGGCCTGAGCGGAGCGGACGGGGAACTCGCGCGGCCGTTCGGACATCGTAGGGGTGTGGATGTGCGGAGCGATGCCGAGCTCTGGCGCTGCGGTCGCGCCGGCGACTCGCCTGCGGTCGGCGAGCTGTTCCGTCGCCACGCACCCGCGATCTTCGTCTTCCTCGTGCGCCGCACCGGCGATCGCGAGCTGGCCGAGGACCTGACCTCCCTGGTCTTCCTCGAGGCCTGGCGCAAGCGCTCGTCCGTGCGGCTGAGCGGCGACAGCGCGCTGCCGTGGCTGTACGGCGTCGCGCTCAACTGCGCCCGCAACGCGCGGCGCTCCCGGCGCCGCCACAGCTCGGCGCTCGCCCGCCTCGCCCTGGAGCGGCCGGCGCCCGACGAGCCGGCCGAGCGCGAGCTCGCCGACGTGCTGGCACTGCTCGGCCGGCTGCCCGAGAGCCAGCGCGACGTGGTGCTCGCGTGCGCGTGGTCGGGGCTCTCGTACGAGGACGCGGCGATCGCGCTCGGCATCCCGGTGGGCACCGTGCGCTCCCGGCTCTCGCGCGCACGGGGCCGTCTCCAGGAACTCGACGGTGCGGCCGGACATGCACCAGACGTGACGCCGCTCGCACCGCTCCGTGAGGACTCCGCATGAGCCCCACCCTCCCCCCTCCCGCAGTCGCCCCGCTCGACGACGAGTGCCTGGCAGCACGCCAGGTGCATCTCGAGCGCGAGATCGCACGCACTCGGGCACGCGCGCCACGGCGCCGCATCGTGCGAGGGGGCATCGTCGTCGCAGCCGGTCTCGCCGCCGCGGCCGTGCTGCTGACCGGGCGGGGCAGCGGTCCGGACGCGGTCGCGAAGGCGCTCGCCGCCGTCTCCCGCGGGCCCTACCTCGGCATCGTCGTGCACTCGCCGCGGCCCATCGGATCCTCGACGCTCGTGCACCTCGACACGCATGCGGTCGAGCCGGTGCGGGGCGAGGCCGAGCTCTGGTTCGACACGCGCAAGCACGGCCGGGCCGCGTCCGTCGGCGGCTG
>DASXXY010000162.1:0-4290 GCA_036502805.1 Gaiellales bacterium
GATGCTGACGGGCGTGCGGATGCCGGGAGGACCGACCCAGTCGACGCCCGCACCGGCGAGCCGCGCCGTCAGCAGGGAGCCGAGGTCGTCCTGGCAGACGGGAGCGACGAGCGCGCTCCGCAGCCCCAGGCGCGAGCACGCGATGGCGACGTTGCAGGCGCCGCCGGGCGCCACCTCGGAGCGAGCGGCGTGACCGAGCTCACCGTTGACGGGCAGCGCCTCGAGCCCGTCGAGGATCACGTCGACGCTCGCGTCGCCCACGCACGCGACGTCGTGCGACGACACGCTCAGCGCTCGGTCCCCGGGCTCGCGGCCACTAGCGCGCGACGTCCGTCGCGCGCAGCTCGCGGATCACGGTCACGCGGATCTGCCCCGGGTACTCGAGGCTGTCCTCGATCTCGCGCGCGATCTCGTGCGAG
This sequence comes from Gaiellales bacterium, assembly GCA_036502805.1. Classification (GTDB taxonomy): domain Bacteria; phylum Actinomycetota; class Thermoleophilia; order Gaiellales; family JALYLC01; genus JALYLC01. The sequence continues at coordinate 420 of DASXXY010000162.1, forward strand.
AGCACGGTCGCCGCGTCGTCGTCGATCAGCTCCGGCTTGACCATGACGCGCACGTCGCGGCCCGCCTGCATCGCGAAGCAGCGCTCGACGCCGGGCTTCGACGTCGCGATGCGCTCGAGGTCCTCGAGCCGCTTCGCGTAGTGCTCCATCGACTCGCCGCGCGCGCCGGGGCGCGCCGCCGAGATCGCATCCGCTGCCTGCACGAGCACGGCCTCGATCGTCTGCGGCTCGACCTCGAAGTGGTGCGCCTCGATGGCGTGGACGACGGCGGCCGACTCGCGATGCTTGCGCGCGAGCTGCGCGCCGATGATCGCGTGCGACCCCTCGACCTCGTGCGTGAGCGCCTTGCCGACGTCGTGCAGGAGCGCCGCGCGCCGCGCCGTCTTCTGCGACGCGCCGAGCTCGGCGGCCATGATCGCCGCGACGTGCGCGACCTCGACGGAGTGGCTGAGCACGTTCTGGCCGTAGCTCGTGCGGTAGCGCAGGCGGCCGAGCACCTTCAGCAGCTCGGGGTGCAGGCCCGGCACCTTGGCGTCGAAGCTCGCCTGCTCGCCGGCGCGCACGATCTCCTCCTCGACCTCCGTCTTGGCCTGGCCGTAGCACTCCTCGATGCGAGCCGGATGGATGCGGCCGTCGGCGATGAGGCGCGTCAGCGTGAGCCGCGCGATCTCGCGCCGCATGCCGTCGAAGCCCGAGAGCAGGACGGCCCCGGGCGTGTCGTCGATGATCACGTCGACGCCCGTGAGGTTCTCGAGCGCGCGGATGTTGCGCCCCTCGCGGCCGATGATGCGGCCCTTCATCTCGTCCGACGGCAGCTGCACGCTCGAGACGGTCGTCGAGGCGGCGTGCGCCGAGGCGGTGCGCTGGATGCCGATCGAGATGATGTTGCGCACGCGGCGGTCGGAGTCGTGGCGCGCCTCGTCCTCGATCGTGCGGATGCGGCGCGCGACGTCGTGGCGGGCCTGCTCCTCGACGCGCGCGAGCAACGCCTCGCGCGCCTGCAACTGCGTCATCGCCGCGACCCGCTCGAGCTCGCGCTCGCCCTGCTCGGCGAGCTGCGCGATGCGGCCCTCGCGCTCGCTCAGCGCACCGTCGCGCTCGCTCGTGCGGCCCTCGCGGGCGGCGACGTCGGCGGCCATCTGGTCGAGCTGCGAGGCGCGTGCGCCCAGCCGCTCCTCGGCGCGCGCGACCTCGAGGCTGCGGCCCTTGAGCTGCTCCTCGACCTCGCTGCGGGCGGCGAGCATGTGCTCCTTGGCGGCGACCTCGGCCTCCTTGCGCACGGCATCGGCCTCGCGGCGCGCGCTCGCCAGCTCGCGCTCGGCCTCGGCCTGCAGCGCCTCGGCCGAGCCGCCACGGCTGCGCAGCACGACGGCGACGAGCGCGGCGCCGACGGCGAGTCCCACCACAAGGGCCAGTACTGCAGCGAGCATGTCGGTCTCCCTGGGCCGGGCGGCGGGCGCGGCGCGGCCCCGTGCAGTAGTGCCGCAGCGGCGGACGCAGGCAGATCGCGGTGTGTGGCGTTCCGGTCGCCCCGGGTGCGGGAGCGGCTGAGATGGCGCCTGGGCGCCGAGTCGGAGGGGTCGTGGTGCGCGAGCTGCCGGCGCGTCGTCGCGTCGGCGAATGATCGGTTGGTCGTGCCTTTACATCGTAGAGCTTCGGCTGGCCACGAGGGCGCGACCAGGCTTCGGGCCGCTGCGGGCGCGAGCGTCCGCCGGGCTACTGGCTCCGCCCGCCGCGCTGCCAGCGCTCGACGGTCGCCTCGTGAGGCGTGCCGCCGACGAGCTCGTCGAGCGCTGCCACTGCGGCCGGCAGGACGGGCGCGGGCGCATCGAAGCCGGCGACGAGCCCGATCGCGCCCGTCGCGGTCAGATCCAGGAGCAGCCCGCAGAAGACGAGCGAGCGGTCGGCGCGCAGGGCGCTCGCCGCACGCCCGAGCTCGACCTCGGGCGGCGCGCACGGCACCGCCCAGCGCGAGCAGGCGAGCCACGAGGGCGCGACGCCCGGCAGGCGCTCGCGCTGCCACATCGTGGCTCCCAGCAGGTTGCGGAACGGGACGACCTCGAGCGTCGCGTAGAGGCCGGCGAGCCAGTACGGCTCGTCGTGTGCGAACGCCACGGCGGTGGCGTGATCGGCCAGGCGGACGATGTGGACGCTGCCCGTGTGCTCGCCCTCGCCGTCGAGCGTCGGCCCGCGCGCCACCAGGCGATCGGCAGCGCCGTCGAGGTAGCTCCAGTGCCGCTCGTTCAGCTCGTCGGAATGCCCCTCGAAGTCGTCGTGATCCCGGCCGAGCACGAAGAACTCCACGGCGCGAAGCTAGCACGGCGCGATCGCCGTCGCCCTGCGCGTCCGTGCACCCGGCGTCCCGCTGCAGGACGATCCCCTGCAGGCGCGCCGCGGGGCGCGAGCGTTCAGAATCGAGCCGTGAACGCGCGCCGCATCACGATCGCGGTGGGGCTGACGATGCTCGTGGAGTCGACGCTCTACCAGGCCGTCGTCCCGCTGCTGCCGAGCTACGCCGACCGCTTCGACCTCTCGAAGACGGGCGCGGGCATCGTGCTCGCCGCCTACCCGCTGCCGACGCCCGTGATCGGGCTGCTCTCCGGCTTCCTGACGCCGCGCATCGGCGGCCGCCGCATGGCGCTCGCGGGCTCCGTGCTGCTGACGCTCTCGACGCTCGCCTTCGCGTTCGCGCCGAACGCCGTCGTGCTCGACCTCGCGCGCGGCGTGCAGGGCTGCGCGGCCGGCATCACGTGGGCCGCCTCGATGGCGTGGCTTTCGGCCAACACGCCGCGCGAGCGTCTGTCGCGCGAGGCCGGCATCGTCATGGGCCTGTTCTCGGTCGGCGCGGTGATCGGCCCGGGCGTCGGCTCCTTCGCCCACGCGACGTCGCCCGAGCTCGCGTTCACGTGCCTCGCGGGCGCCGCGGCGCTGACGATCCTGCTGGCACTGCGAGCGCCGGCCGGCGTCACGATCCCGACCGAGCACAGCTACCTGCGCTCGGTCGGCGGCGTGCTCCGCAACCGCCTCGTGCTGGCGGCGATCCTGCTCTCGGTGATCGACCCGATCTCGCTCGGCGCCATCGACCTGCTCGTGCCGCGCCACCTGCACGGCCACGGCGTGCCGACGTGGCACATCGGCGCGGCGCTGATGGTCGGCGCCGCGTTCGGCGCGGTCGCCGGGCCGCTCGCGGGCCGCCGCGCCGACCGCGTCGGCCCGCTGCGCGTCGGCCTCGTCGCGGCGACGGTGCTCGTGATCCTGCCGGCCGCGCTGATCCTCGACCTCACGGATCCGCTGCAATTGCTGCTCCTGATCGTGCTCGCGCCGACCTTCACGATCCTCTCGACCGCGATGTACCCGCTCTCGACGCGCGGAGCCGATCAGCGCGGCGTCTCGCACGGCGTCGTCAACGGCGTGATCTCGGTGACGTGGGCGACGGCGTTCGCGACCGGCTCGCTGCTCTCGGGCGTGCTCGCCGACCACCACGGCGACACGGTCACCTACGCCGTCGTCGCGGGCGTGTGCGCGTCGCTCCTGGCGGCGCTCGCGCTCGTCGCGCGCGGCGCCCCGCCGCTCCCGGCGCCCGCGCTCTGAGGCGCTCGCCGCGGAGCGTGCGGCACGCGGGACGCGGGACGCGGGACGCATGTCCACACCGCTTGCGCTTGTCGTGAGCGTGCCGGCTGGGCGTCCTGGGGACGGCGCGGCGTCGCCGCACGTGCTTCGCACTTGCAAGACGCCGCGTCGTTCCCAGGACGTCCTGACGGTGCGCTCGGGGGAAGCCCGCAACCAGGGCGTCCAGACGGTGCGATCGCGGCAAGCCCGCTCACTCGAGGATGCCGAATACGCTCTCCGCGGCATCGGCCGTGAAGCCCCG
>DASXXY010000163.1:0-11782 GCA_036502805.1 Gaiellales bacterium
GCCGCGCAGCAGCGCGAGCGTGTGCCGGTCGACGACGTCGGGTGCGTCGTGGCGGCGCAGCAGCAGCCCTGCGGCCGCGCTCGCGAGCAGCGCCGCCCCCGCGCACACGAGCGCGGCGCGCGTGCCCGCGTGCAGCGCGACGAGCGCCGTCAGGCCGCCGCCCAGCGCGATCGCGATGGCGCGCACGCTCTCGTGAATGCCGTACACGCGGACGAGCAGGTCGTCCCGCGTCGAGCGCGGCACGAGCGAGTAGCCGGAGGCGTCGCAGATCGCGTTCCCGATGCCCACGACGACGAGCGCCACGACCGCGGTCGGCACGTCGCGCAGGGCGCCGATCGCGAGCAGGCCGAGCCCCCAGAGCGCGACGCCGCCGGCCATCGCGATCGAGAGCCGCCGGCGCGTGACGAGCGTCGCCGCGGCTGCTCCGCCGATCACGCCGCCCGCGCCGACGGCGGCCGTCAGCCAGCCGACGCCGGCGTTGCCGAGCCCGAGCAGCGCGAGCGGGATGAGCACGATCAGGACGTTGAGCGCGCCCCGCCCGAGGTTCTTGGCCGCGAACAGCCCGAGCACGAGGCGCAGCCGCACGTCGCCGAGCGCGACCCGCGCGCCGGCACGGACGCTCTGGCGCGCGACGTCGGCCGGCCGCTGGGCGAGGCCGACGGAGCTCGGCAGGCCGAGGTCGGCGAGCACGGCGATGCCGAAGCAGCCGGCCGCGACGAGCAGCGCCGCGGGTGCGCCCGCCAGCACGAGGACGAGCCCGCCGAGCGCAGGCCCCGCCACCTGGCAGACGCCCTGGACGAGGCCGGTGGCCACGCTCGCCGCCGTCAGCTCGGCCGGCGCCGCGACGAGCAGCGGCACGAGCGCGCGCTGTGCGGGATTGAACGTGCTCTGCGCCAGCGCGAGGCAGATCGCCACCGCGTAGCGCACACCCTCGCCCGCGTGTGCATCGGCGGCGATCGCGCCGGCCACGGCGATCAGCAGCCGCGCCGCGTCGCAGCCGAGCATCAGGCGCTCGCGGCGGAAGCGGTCGCCGAGCGTCGCGAGCATCGGGGCGAGCAGCGCGGAGGGCAGCATCTGCAGCGCCACGAGCAGCCCGAGGCCGCCGATGCCCGCCACCGTGTACGCCAGCACGCCGATCGCGATCTGCGCGATCGACTCGCCGGTGATGACGCCCGCCCAGCCGATCTCGATCCGCCGTAGTCCGGGTTGCGCCGCCACGGCGCGGAACGCCGCCATGCGCGATCCGTGAGGGGAGGTCAGGCCCACGCCGGCTCCTGGCGGATCGCTGCGCACGGACGGGTCTTCCATTTCGGCGGGGGCTGACGATCCTGCAACAGGTAAGGCCCGCCTGGCGACGGGCCTTGGGATTGGCGTGCGGGGCGGAACACGGCTGCGTCCGCCCCGCGAGCTCGCGAGGCCGGCGGGGCCCCGCTCTTCCACGTGCCTGATCCCGACACGTGTCAGGCGGCGAACAGCGCACGGCGGCAACGGAGGTGAAACCGCCGGGCACGAGGAGGCTACGGCGCCCGCGCGTGCGCGGGGTCGTGGAGTGGTGAAGATCCGGTGGCGATCTGGTGAACCGGCGCCGCGACGCGATCCGGCGGCGATCGCGGAGCCCGGTCGCAGCTACCGTGGCCGGGGTGGCGGCCCGCGACACCTCCCAGGCCGTCCCGCCGCCGGCGACCGTCGACCGCCGGCTCGTCGCGCTGCTGGCCGCGGCCTGTGGCGCCACCGTCGCGAACCTCTACTACGCGCAGCCGCTGCTGGCTGCGATCGCCCGGGCCTTCCACACCTCCGACGGCACGGCCGGCCTGCTCGTCACCGTCGTTCAGGTCTTCTATGCCGCCGGGCTGATCCTGATCGTCCCTCTCGGCGACCTCGTCGACCGCCGCCGGCTGATCGTCCGCCTGCTCTGCGTCTGCATCGCCGGTCTCGCCGCGGCCGCGCTCGCGCCGCGGCTGTGGGTGCTCGCCGCTGCCCTCGCGGTCGTCGCGATCAGCTCCGTCGTCGTTCAGATCCTCGTCCCGTTCGCGAGCACGCTGGCCCCGCCGGAGCAGCGCGGGCGCGTCGTCGGGACCGTCATGAGCGGGCTCCTGACGGGCATCCTGCTGGCGCGCACGGTCTCGGGCCTCGTCGCGGGCGTGGCCGGCTGGCGGGCGCCGTTCCTCGTCGCCGCCGCGCTGATGGTCGTGATCGCGCTCGCGCTGTGGCGCGTCCTGCCGGACGCGCGGCCGGCGGCGTCGCTGCGCTACGGGCGGCTGCTCGTGAGCGTCGCGCGCCTGATCCGGGACGAGCCCGCGCTGCGCCGGCGCATGCTCTACGGCGCCTGCGGGTTCGCCAGCTTCACGCTCGTCTGGACGACCGCCGCGTTCCTGCTCTCGGCCGCTCCCTACCGCTACAGCGAGCAGGTCATCGGCCTCTTCGGCCTCGCGGGGCTCACCGGCGCCGTCTGCGCGTCGCGCTTCGGCAAGCTCGCCGACCGCGGCTGGGGGCGCCGCTCGACCGGTGCGGTGCTCGCGCTGATCCTCGTGAGCTGGGGCGTGCTCGCGCTCGGCTCGTCGTCGCTCCTCGCGCTCGTGCTCGGGCTGATCCTGATCGACTTCGGCGTGCAGGGCCAGAACGTGCTCAGCCAGCACGTCATCTACGGCCTCGGCAGCGAGAACGCGAGCCGCGTGACGACGGCCTACACGACCGCGAACTTCAGCGGCGGCGCGATCGGCTCGGCGCTCGGGTCGCTGGCCTGGACGACGGGCGGCTGGAGCGCCGTCTGCCTCTGCGGCGCGGCCATCGCGGCGCTCGCCTGCGGCTGCTGGCTCAGCGAGCGCTCGCGCTGACTCGCGGGGGGCTCGGGCACCTCGCCGGCCCAGGTACCGTGTCCCGCGTGCCAGAGCCCGATCGCCAGCCGCGACCGCCCACTCCGGCGGGCTTCGATCCCTCGCGCGCCGGCGAGCGCGCCGCCGATCCACGCGGCTGGCGCTACGACCCCGCCGCGTCCGCGGCCGTGCACCGCGTGATCGCCGAGCGGCGCGACATCCGGCGCTTCCGCCCCGACCCGGTTCCGGAGGCGACCCTGCGCCTGCTGCTCGAGGCCGCTCACCGCGCGCCGTCCGTCGGTCTCATGCAGCCGTGGCGGATGATCGTCGTCGAGTCGCTCGACACGCGCATCGAGATTCGCCGGCTCGCCCAGCGCGAGCGCCTGCGCCAGGCCGATCGCTTCGACGAGCGCGCCCGCCACTTCCTCGATCAGAAGATCGAGGGCATCGTGGAAGCGCCGCTCGGCATCTGCTTCTGCTGCGACCACGGCGACGACGACGCCGAGATCCTCGGGCGCGGGACGATCCCCGAGACCGACGTCTACAGCACGGCCTGCGCGATCGAGAACCTCTGGCTCGCAGCGCGCGCGGAGGGGCTCGGCATCGGCTGGGTGAGCTTCTACCAGCCGGCCGACCTGCGGTCGCTGCTCGGGATCCCGGCCCGCGTCGACCCGATCGCCTACCTCTGCGTCGGCTGGCCCGACGAGCGCCCGGTGCGCCCGGGCCTCGAGTCCGCGGGCTGGGCCGAGCGGCTCGCGCTCGACGCCGTCGTGATGCACGAGCGCTGGCGCGCGGACGAGCCCGCCCGGCGCGCGCGTGCGCGCCCGGCGACCATCGACCGCGCGGCGGCGATCGCCGCGCGCGATCGCCTCGACCAGCTCGTCAAGCCGGCCGGCAGCCTCGGCGCGCTCGAGAGCCTGATCGAGCGCTGGGCGTCCATCACCGGCGCCCCGCCGCCGGCTCGCGTGCGCGCCGGCGTGCTCGTGTGCGCCGCCGATCACGGGCACGTGCACCTCGGCACGAGCCTCTTCGGCCCGGCCGTGTCGTCGCAGGTCGCGGGCGCGGCCGCGCGCGGCGAGACGGCGGTCGCGGTGCTCGCGCGCCATGCCGGCCACGAGCTCGTCGTGGCCGACGTCGGCCTGGCCGGCCCGACGCCCGAGGCGGTGCGGGCCGAGAAGGTCGCCGAGGGCAGCGCCGACATGACGCAGGGGCCGGCGCTCAGCGCCGCTCAGGTCGTGCGCGCGCTCGCGACCGGGGCGCGCCTGGCCGGCGAGCTCGCCGAGCGCGGCGTCGACTGCCTCGTGCTCGGCGAGATCGGCATGGGCAACACCGCGACGACGGCCGCGCTCGCCTCGTGCCTGACGGGACAGCCCGCGCAGCGCACGGTCGGCCGCGGCACCGGCCTGGACGCCGCCGGCCTCGAGCGCAAGCGCGGCGTCGTCACCGCCGCGCTCGAGCGCCACGGCTCGGGCCTCGCTCCCGCGGCCGCGCTCGCCGCGTTCGGCGGGCTCGAGCTCGCGGCGCTCGCCGGCGCGGCGGCCGAGGGCGCGCGGCGCCGGCTGCCCGTCATCCTCGACGGCTACGCCGTGACAACGGCGGCGCTGCTCGCCGTGCGGCTCGAGCCGGCCGTGGGCGAGGCGCTGATCGCGAGCCACCGCGCCGCCGAGCCGGGGCACGAGCTCGTGCTGGGCGAGCTGGGACTCGAGCCGCTGCTCGACCTGCGCCTTCGCCTCGGCGAGGCCTCGGGCGCGCTGCTCGCGCTGCCGATCATCGAGGCCGCCGGCGCGCTGCACGCCGGCATGGCGACGTTCCGCGAGGCGGGCGTCGACGGCTCCGAGGCGGGCTGAGCGCCGGCGCCGCGCCGGCGGTCGAGCGAGCGGTCACGGATGCACGTCGCGCAGGCACCTGAGAGCCCGCGCAAAATCCGAACAACGAGCCACGCCTTGCTTACAGGCTCGCCACGGAACCCACATGACCGCTCCGTAGGTTGAGTGCAAGGCGCTCGCGCCCCTCACCTGGAATCGATCGACGGGAGCTGGTCATGAGCAGGATCACACGGACACTTCGAATCAGCACGCTGGCCGCGCTGGCCGCGGCTGCGACGATGTCGCTGGTCGGCGCCGCGCCGGCCGGTGCTGCCACCGCCAAGGCGCACGCGCCGTTCGCCGGCCGGCTCTACATCGTCTCGGGCACGATCGCCGCGGCGCCCGCCGCGAGCCCGACCTCGCTCTCCGTGCAGGTCTCGGGCGGCAACCGGGCGGCGCTGCGTGCGCTCATCGGCAACGAGTCCGACCCACTCACCTTCGCGGTCAACGCGAGGACGTCGTACGTCGCCTGGACGGCGTCGACCCGCGGCAACGCGCCGAGCGCGTCGACCGCCGACGCGATGAAGGTCGGCGACCCGGTGCACCTCCGCATCCGCGCCCGCGCCCACGCGACGCTCGCGAACCTGGTCGCCCGCCCGGTGCGGATCGTGAACGACTTCGCCGCCGCCCAGCGGGTCACGGGCCGGCACTTCGTCTTCGAGGGCAAGGCGGTCGCCATCGACACGACCGCGATGACGATCACGATCGACGTCAAGCACGGCAGCTACGCGGCGCTCAACGCGCTGCTCGGCCAGTCGGCCACGCAGACGTTCCACTACGACCCGGCGACGCTCTTCATCAGCTGGACGGGCCGCACGCCGCACGCCTACCTGGCCACGCAGATCAAGCCCGGCGACCGGATCACGCTGCGCACGCGCGCGGGCGGCAAGACCCCGCTCGCGGCGCTGCTCGCCGCGCCGCTCTGGAAGGTCAACGACCGCGAGCCCGCGAGCTCCCTCGCCGCCGCGGGCGGCAATCTCGTCGTCGGCAACTGACCGACCCGCTCCGGAGGCCCGGTCGCCGCAGCAGCGGCGGCCGGGCCTCGTGCGTTTCCGGACCGGGCGGCGCGACCGCCGGCCGAGGTCCGACAGACCCCGGCCCCGCCGTTCTCGCCCTCGCGCGACCCGGCTCGCCGCGCGCTACGCCCCTTGGGCCTCGAGCGAGACGGCCTTCCACTCGTTCCAGAGCGCCAGGCGCGACTCGTACTCCTTCGTCGCGATCCCGAGCGGCGCCGCACCGAAGAAGATGCGCAGCGGCGGGTGGTCGGCGTCGACGACCTTCAGGATCGCGGCTCGCGTCGCCGTCGGATCGCCCGGCGTGCCGGCGGGTGCCTGGTTGCGCCGCTCGCGCACGGCGGCGTAGGCCGGCAGCTCCTCGCTGTGCTGCGACGACGGGCCGCGCCAGTCGGTCGAGTAGCCGCCGGGCTCGATCAGCGTGACGTCGATGCCGAAGCCCGCGACCTCGAGCGCGAGCGACTGCGAGAACGCCTCGAGCGCCCACTTCGACGCGTGATAGGCCCCGATGCACGGGAACGCGGAGATGCCGCCGATGCTCGAGACCTGGATGATGTGGCCCGAGCCCTGCGCCCGCATGATCGGCAGTGCCGCCTGCGTGACCCACAGCGCGCCGAAGAAGTTCGTCTCCATCTGCGCCCGGATGTCGTCTTCCGAGAGCTCCTCGACCATGCCGAAGCGGCCGTAGCCGGCGTTGTTGACGACGACGTCGAGCGCGCCGAAATGCTCCGCCGCCTGCTGCACGGCGGCGACGTCGGCGTCCCTGTCGGTGACGTCCAGGCGCAGCGGCAGGACGGCGTCGCCGTGGGCCTCGACGAGCGCGTCGAGCGTCTCGGGGTGGCGAGCGGTCGCTGCGACGCGATCGCCGCGCTCGAGGGCGGCTTCCGTCCACTCGCGCCCGAAGCCCTTCGACGCACCGGTGATGAACCACGTCTTGCTCACGCTGACTCCTCGTTGCCCGCACTGGATCGGTCGCGGGAGCGCGCCGGCCCTCCCACCGGCACGCTACCCGCGACCGCGCGGCCGCCGGCCTCAGGCGGGCGCGATCCCCCAGTCGGCACGGCTCGGCGCCACTCGGCTTGATCGTGAAGAGGTTCGACGACCGCTCACGCGCGGGTCGTAGGCGCGCTGGAAGAGCTGCTTCGAGGCCTCCGGCGACCCGTCCGGCCGTGCGGCCGCAGGTTGCCGGGGCGTGTCGCGCGCGCCTACGATCGTCGCCGGTGGGCCCGCGCCAACGTCCGATGGGAGAGGCCATGGCGAAGATCAACGCCTTCGACGACGAGGTCGTCGGCAGGATCGACGCGAGCCGTGCCCTCGGCTCGTGCTCGACGCTCATGTACATCTACGAGATCGAGCCCGGCGGGAGCTCGAGCCCGTACCACTACGAGTACGAGGAGGAGTGGCTGCTCGTGCTCGCCGGCACGCTCGTGCTGCGCACGCCGGACGGCGAGCAGACGCTCGCGCGCGGCGACCTGATCTGCTTCCCGGCCGGCCCGGACGGCGCGCACAAGCTCGTGAACCGCGGCGCGTCGACGGCGCGCACGATGCTGTTCTCGGCCAACCGCACGCCGGCCGTGACGGTCTACCCGGACAGCGACAAGATCGGCGTCTGGAGCGACGCCGGCGACGCCGACGGGCAGATCTTCAAGCGGGCGACCGCGGTGCCGTACTCCGACGGCGAGGACGGCTGGGAGCGCGACACGGGGCCGTGGCCGTCGTGAGCGGCAGCTTCCCGCCCGGCTTCCTGTGGGGCAGCGCCACGGCGGCGCACCAGGTCGAGGGCGGCAACGTCAACAACGACAGCTGGCTGCTCGAGCACGCGCCGGGCACGCACTACGCGGAGGTCTCGGGCGACGCGTGCGACCACTACCACCGCTACCGGGACGACATCGCGCTGCTCGCGCGCCTCGGTCTCGGCGCCTACCGCCTCTCGCTCGAGTGGTCGCGCATCGAGCCGGCGAATGGCGAGTTCTCGCGCGCTGCGCTCGACCACTACCGGCGCGTGCTCGCGACCTGTCACGAGCACGCGATCACGCCCGTCCTGACGTTCCACCACTTCACCTCGCCGCTCTGGATCGCCGCTGCCGGCGGCTGGGGGACGGTGCGCACGGCGGAGCGCTTCGCGCGCTTCTGCGAGCACGCGATGCGCCACCTCGGCGACCTCGTGCCGTACGCCTGCACGCTCAACGAGCCCAACCTCGGCACGCTCCTGCACGACGTCATCGGCCTTCCCGATCCGCGCGGCGGGCCTGGCTGGGCCGCGGCGGCAGCGGCGCTGCAGATCACGCCCGAGCAGCTGCTCCCGCTCCAGAACGCGACCGGCGCCGGGGCCGTCGAGGTGACGCGCGCCGCGCATCGGCTCGCCGTCGAGGCGATCAAGGGCGTGCGTGCGGAGACACAGGTCGGGCTCACGGTCGTGATGAGCGCCTGGGAGGCCGCCGCGGGCGGCGAGGGGATGCTCGAGCGGCTGCGCGGCCAGGCGGAGGACGTCTTCCTGCGCGACCTCGAGGGCGATTTCGTCGGCGTGCAGTGCTACTCGGGGCAGCTCATCGGCCCCGCCGGGCCGCTCGAGCCGCCGGCAGGCACGGAGCGCACGCAGATGGGCTACCCGTTCCAGCCCGAGGCGCTGGCGGAGGCGATCCGCCGGGCGCACGCGCTCACCGGGCTGCCCGTGATCGTGACCGAGAACGGCATCGGCAGCGCCGACGACGCGCGTCGCGGCGAGTTCATCGAGCGCGCGCTGCGCGGCGTCGAGGCGTGCCTGCGCGACGGCGTGGACGTGCGCGGCTACATCTACTGGTCGCTCTTCGACAACTTCGAGTGGAGCCTCGGCTACCGGCCGACGTTCGGCCTCGTCGCTGTCGACCGCGCGACGCAGGTGCGCACGCCCAAGCCGAGCGCCGCGCTGCTCGCCCGCTGGGCGCGGGCCGGCGGCCGCTGACGGAGCGCATGTCGCGCGCGCTCCGGGCGACCGTCCTCTCGCTACTCGGCGACGCCGATGAGGACGTCCGAGGCCTTCACGAGCGCCGTGACCTCGGAGCCCACCTCGAGCCCGAGCTCCTTGACGGCCTCGACGGTGATGGAGGCGACGAGCCTCACGCCGCCGGCGTCGAGCGCCACGTTGGCGATCGCGTCGCCCTGCGTGATGGACGTGATCGTGGCCGGGATCTGATTGCGTGCGCTGAGCTTCATGCCTGCACCCTACGGCGTCTCCCGCAGCGGATCGAACGCTTAGGTTCTACCTGCATGCAGGCTGATTGCCCCTTCCAGGCGGCCGCCGTGCAGCCAGGCTCGCGATGGAATCCGTCCCACTCATCGGCACCGAGAACGTCGACCGCGGGTCGTCAGGCGGCGTTGGCCGTGCGGTCCGCGCGCCGCCGCGCGAGCGCCGCGCCGGCGAGCGCGGCCGGCTGCGGGTGGCCGATCACGTAGCCCTGTCCGACGGTGCAGTGCAGCTGGCGCAGGCGCTCGGCCTGGGCGACCTCCTCGATGCCCTCGGCGACGATCGTCACGCCGAGCTTCCCGGCGATCTCGACCATGGCCGTGATCGCCGCGGCGTCGCGATCGCCGGTGAACAGGCCGCGCACGAGCGAGCGGTCGATCTTGAGGATGTCGACGGGCACGAGGTGGCCGAGCTGCGCGACCGAGGAGTAGCCCGTGCCGAAGTCGTCGATGGCGAGCTTCACGCCGAGCGCCTTGAGCTCGGTCAGCGCGCGGCCGGCACGCTCCGCGTCGAGCATCACGGCGCTCTCGGTGTACTCCAGGCAGAGCAGCCGTGCGGGCAGGCCGTGGCGCTCGAGCGCGGCTGCGACGTCGGCCGCGAGGCTGTCGTCGACGAGCTGGCGGGCGGAGAGGTTGACGCACATCAGCGAGTCGTCGCCGAGGAGGTCCTCGGCGCGCCACGCGGCCGCCTGGCGGCAGGCCTCGTCCAGCACCCAGCGGCCGATCGGGACGATCATCCCGGACTGCTCGGCGACCGGGATGAAGTCGTCGGGCGGCACGAGCGTGCCATCCGCGCGCCGGCGGCGGATGAGCGCCTCGACGCCGAACGTCGCGCGCGTGTCGAGGTCGATCTCGAGCTGGTAGTGCAGCTCGAACTCGCCGAGCTCGAGCGCCCGGCGGAGCTCGTCCTCGAGGCTCGTGCGCTCCCTCGCCGCGCTGCGCAGCTGCTCGTCGAAGAGCGCGACGCCGTCCTTGCCCGCCGCCTTGGCGCGGTACATGGCGGCGTCGCCGTCGCGGATCAGCTCGTGCGCCGAGGCGTCGCTGCCCGCCGACATCGTCAGCCCGATGCTGATCGTGATGAAGCACGGGCTGCCGGCGAGATCGCACGGCCGGTTCATGACGGCCCGCAGCCGGGCCGCCGTCGCGCGCGCCTCGCGCTCGTTCGTGTCCGGCAGGAGGATGACGAACTCGTCGCCGCCGAAGCGGGCGAGCAGGTCGCCGGGCGCCAGCACGCCGCGCAGGCGGCTCGCGACCATGATCAGCAGGCTGTCGCCGGCGCCGTGCCCGAGCGAGTCGTTGACGCTCTTGAAGTCGTCGACGTCGACGAACAGGAGGGCGCGGCAGGCGTCGGCGCCGCCCTCGGCGATCGCCTCGGCCGCGAGCCGCTCGAAGCACGTGCGGTTCGCCAGCCCGGTGAGCCCGTCGTGGTCGGCGGCATGCGTCAGCTGGCGCTCGGCCTGCTTGCGCTGCGTCAGGTCGAGCAGCTGCACCAGGATCTGGCGCTCGTCGCCGCTCTCGCCGCGCACGACCGATTGCTGCAGGAGCCCCCATCCGCTCGTGCCGCCGGCGCGCCGGAACGGGCACTCGCGTGCCGTGCTGTCGGCCTCGCCGCGACCCTCGGCCGCCGGCAGGCCGACGAGATCGTCGAGCCGCATCGCGAGCAGCTGCTCGCGGTCATAGCCCGAGAGCTCGCAGAGCGAGCGGTTGACGCGCGCGAAGCGGCCGCCGAGATCGACGATCGCCATGCCGATCGGCGCGTCGTCGAACGCGCCGCGGAACTCCGCCTCGCTCGTGCGTGTCCGCTCGTGCGCGCGCTCGGCCTCGGCGCGCGCGTTCTCGTTGAGCCGCCACGAGACGATGCTCACCGCGCTCAGCGCGAGGATGAACGCCGCGTGGATCAGCGCCCACTTCCAGGGCGAGTCGATCGCGCTCGTGCTCGAATAGACGAGCGACGGCGCGAGCACGCCGAGCAGGCCGTGGTGCACGATCACGAACGCGATCGCGAGCAGGTACGGCACCCACTCCTCGTAGGCCGCGAGCATCGCGACCATCACGAAGAAGCTGAAGTGCGCCTCGGTCGCGCCGCCGGAGAAGTCGACGAGCGCAGCGGAGCAGTAGAGCGCGGCGAACGCCACCATCGAGCCACGCAGCCGCCGCCCGCCGGTCGGCAGCGCGCCCGCGAGCGCGCAGGCGACGATCGGCCAGAGCACCAGCGCCACGCTGCCGGCGCCGCGGCCGATCACGACCCCCGCGACGGCCAGTCCGGCGAGCTGCACCCAGATCACGGCGAGCATGAAGCGGTGGCGCGGGCGCCACACCGCCTCGGGCAGCGTCCGCCCCTGCGGCAGCGCAGCCGTCAGCCGCCGTGCAGCCCGCGCGATGCGCGCCGGCAGCCGGCCCGGGTCGCGTCGGGCTTGGGCGGTGGCTGGGATGTGGATCGGCGAGCTCCGGGCTCGGTAGGAGAGGCCGTGCTCCAGTGGCATCGGCAGCGCACGCGGGCGTCTTGAGCGGACGGCCGCTCGCCGGAGGCATCCGGCGGTTCTCCGTCGCGGTCGGGAGCGGCTGCCCGCCTCCCGCGGGAGCGTTGCCGTGCCGCGTGGCCGAGGCCGCTCCGCGAACCGGTCGGCGAAGGCGTCCGAACGGAGTGCGACCGGCCTTGCCGCCGCCCCGCGAAGGGCAGGCATCGGCGAGGCGCAACTGCTCGAAGGGATTCTCCACATGACGAACGACGATGCTCTCAGCTTCGGTGACATCGACCGCGACGGTGCTCTGGCGGAGTCGGCCGAGCGTGCTGGTGTGACGCGTGGCGACGCGCTGCGTCGTGCGCTGCTCGGTGGCGGTGCGCTGATCGGTGCGGGCTCGCTGCTCA
>DASXXY010000164.1:0-9624 GCA_036502805.1 Gaiellales bacterium
CGCTCGACCTCGCCCGGCATGGCGGCGGCCGCCGGCGCCAGGTGCTCGGGACGCGTGGCCTCGAGCGCGACGAGCTGCAGGCGCTCGAGCGGCCGAGCAGTCCCGAGCGGCGCGCCGTCGACCGTCGCGCCGCGGCCGCGCCGGGCGATCCACTCCTCGCCGTTGCCGAGGTCGTGCACGTAGCCGAGCTGGACGTCCTGCATGGCGGGCCCGTCCGCGATCGCGACGGAGAACGCGTACAGGGGCAGGCCGCGCTTGGCGTTCAGGCTGCCGTCCACCGGGTCGATCACGACGCGCCATGGGCCGCCCTTGCCGAGCGTGCGCTCGCCGACCTCCTCGGAGACGACCGTGAAGCCGTCTCCCGTCGTCGAGGCGAGATCGATCAGGATCGCGAACGCCGCGTCCTCGGCGGCCTGGTCGACGGCGACGGTCGTGTCGCCGCCGGCACCGCGCCCGAGCTCGTCGGCGCGGCGATCCCGCGGCACGGCGGCGACGGCCGCACGCACGCCGTCGCGCATGGCGCGGCAGATCGGCAGCCAGTCGTCGGCGTTCACGGGTCGAAGGGGTCGAGCTGGTTGAAGACCATGCCGTCGAGGATCTTGGGGAAGAAGTACGTCGACTTGGGCGGCATCGTCTCACCGGCGTCCGCCACGGTCTCGACATCGGCCACGCTGGGCGCCGGCACGAGCAGCGCGACCGCGCTGCGCGGCGGAGCGGCGTCGACGAGCGCGCTCGCGTCCTCGGCCGCCTGGCGGTAGGCGATTCGGTCGGTGGTGGCGACGGCGGCCGCGTCCAGGCCGAGCAGGTCGCGCACGACGAGCGTGCCCACGGCGGTGACGTCGAGCGCGGCCTCCTGCGCGCCGCGCAGGCGCGCGTGCAGCGGGGGCTCGCCGCCGCCGCGCACGAGGCCGAACGTGCGCACGCCGCGCGGCGGCGCGACGATGCGGCGCTCGAGCGCCGCGACGTCGGGCAGCTCCTCGAGCTCCCAGCGCTCCGCGAGCAGCTCGGGCAGGCGCTCCCAGAGCTCCGGCTCGAGCCCGCTGACGACGCGGTGGGTCGGGAACAGGACGAGGCCCGGGTCGTGGCGGTTCGCGAGGTACACGGGCGCGAAGTCGTAGGCCCGCAGCTCCGGCGGGTCGCCGTCGGCGGCGCGGCGCTCGTCGCGGTAGGCGAGCGCCGTCTCGTAGCGGTGATGGCCGTCGATGATCGTCAGCGAGCGGCTGCCGACGACCTCGATCGCGATGGCCAGCGGCCCGGCCTCGCAGATGCGCCAGAGCCGGTGCGTCGTGCCCTCCTCGTCCGTCGTCTCGAAGATCGGCGTGCGGGCGGCGACGATCGGCTCGAACGTCTCGCTGATGCGGCGGGAGGGGTCGCCGTAGGCCATGAAGATCGGCGAGAGGTTCGCGCGCACGGCGCGCAGCACCGCGAGGCGCCCGGCCTTCGGCGCAGCCAGCGTGCGCTCGTGGCGCCGCACGCGGCCGGGCGCGTAGGGCTCGAGCCGCAGCGCGGCGATCAGGCCGGCGCGGCGGCGGCGCACGCCGTCGGGCCCGCGCGCGTGCTGCTCGAGCCAGTACATGCAGGGCCGCGGCTCGCGCACGACGGCCTGCTCGCGCCGCCAGGCCTCGAGCGTGTCGCCCGCCTCGCGCTCCTCGCCGGGCTCGGGGAGGATCAGGTGCACGACGTTGTAGGGGCTGCGGGCGAGCAGGCGGCCGCGCAGCTCGTCGTCGATGACGTCGTAGGGCGGCGACACGACGTCGGCCAGGTCGACGCGCCCGGGCGCGTAGTGGAGCGCGTGGAACGGCCGTATCTCCACCCGCTCTGGCACCGGCCCGGACACGCCCGGAGGGTAGCCCGGATGCCCGCGGGACGCGGCGGCCGGAGGGCCTGCGGGAGCCGTATACTCGCGCTCATGGCCGGTGGCACGCTCGTGCGCGAGCTCGCGGCGGGCGCGCTCGTCGACGCGACCTTCGCGGTGTCGCGCAAGGAGCGGCGCACGCGGCGGGACGGACGCCCCTTCCTCGATCTCGAGCTCACGGATGCGAGCGGGCGCGTGCGCGCGCGCGTGTGGGACGGCGTGCCGGTGCTCGAACAGCGCTTCGAGGTGGGCGACACCGTGCGCGTGCTCGGGCGCGTGGGCGAGTACGCGGGCAAGGTCGAGCTCGAGGTGCGCGACGTGGAGCGCGTCGAGCCCGGCGACCCCGCCGAGTTCGTGCCCGGCGCGCGGCGCGACATCGACGACCTCGACGGCTACGTCGACTTCCTCGTGCTCGAGATCTACCACGACGGCCTGCGCGGGCTCGTCGAGGCGGTGCTGGGCGAGCCCGGCTACCGCGCGCGCTTCCGCACCGCCCCGGCGACGGAGAGCGGGCACCACTCCTACGCGGGCGGCCTGGCCGAGCACACGGTCGCCGTCAGCGCGCTCTGCCGCGAGGCCGCGCAGCTGCATCCGCGGCTCGACTCCGACCTGCTCACGGCCGCAGCGCTCCTGCACGACTGCGGCTGCGTCGACGCGTTCGTGAGCGGCGCCGTGATCCTGCCGAGCGAGCGCGGGGCCCTGCTCGGCCACGTGCACCTCGGCCTCGCCCGCATCGAGCGCGCGTCCGCGCGCGTGCGCATGGACGAGGCCAGGCTGCAGCCGCTGCTCGGCGCCGTCGCCTCGCACCACGGCCCGCCCGAGGGCCGGCGCTTCCCGAGCCCCGAGGCGGTCGCGCTGCATGCCGCGAACGCGCTCGACTCGCGCATCAACGACGCGCTCTAGACCCTGGCTGGCTCAGACGTTGAAGCGGATGTTGAGCACGTCGCCGTCGACGACGACGTACTCCTTGCCCTCGACGCGCTGCACGCCCTTCTTGACGGCCTCGGTGTGCGAGCCGGTCGCGACGAGGTCGTCCCAGCGGATCACCTCGGCGCGGATGAAGCCGCGCGCGATGTCGCTGTGGATCTTGCCGGCGGCCTCGACGGCGGATGCGCCCTCGCGCACGGGCCACGCGCGCGCCTCCATCGGGCCCGCGGTGAAGAACGTGATCAGCCCGAGCGTGCGGAAGCAGGCGCGCGCGAGGCGCGGCATGCCCGGCTCGTCGAGGCCCAGGTCGGCCAGGAAGGCGGCGCGGTCCTCGGGATCCTCGAGCTCGGCGAGCTCGGCCTCGAAGCGCGCCGCGACCGCGACCACCTCGGCGCCGCGCTCGGCCGCGTAGGCGGTCAGCGCCGCCACGCGCTCCGGCTCGCCCGCCTCCGAGACGTTGGCGACGTAGATCACCGGCTTCGTCGTCAGCAGGTCGAGGCCCTCGGGGACGACGACGTCGAGCGTGCGCGCGGGCAGGCCCTCGTTGAGGTGCTTCGAGAGCGCCTCGAGCACGACGAGCTCGTCGCGGGCGCTCTTCTCGCCGACGCGCGCCGCGCGCTCGGTGCGCTCGCGGCGGCGGTCGACGAGCACCTGATCGGAGATCAGCAGCTCGAAGTCGACCGCCTCGGCGTCGAGCACGGGGTCGATGCGGCCGTCGGGGTGCGAGACCGCGTCGTCGTCGAAGCAGCGCACGACGTGCGCGAGCGCGTCGGTCGCGCGCAGGTGTCCCAGGTACTCGCCGCCGAGCCCGCCGTCGCGGTTGCCGCTGCCGCGCACGAGGCCCGCGACGTCCGAGAACTGCACCGTCGCCGGCACGCGGTCCTTGGCCGAGACCGCCTCGGCGAGCGCGTCGATGCGATCGTCCGGCACCGCCGCGATGCCGACGTTCGCGGAGGCCTGCACGGCCGCGTAGCTCGTGATCTCGGCGTGCGAGCCCGTGAGCGCGTTGAAGAGCGACGTCTTGCCCGAGTTGGGCAGGCCGACGATGCCGACCTCGAGGCTCGCCATCAGGTCACCAGCAGCGCGAAGGCGGCGCCGGTGCAGGCGCCCACGGCGAGGCCCGCCACGACGTCGGAGACGTGGTGCACGGCGAGATACACGCGAGAGGCGGCCATCAGGATGGCCAGGGTAGCGAACAGCGGGGCCGCGACCGGTGCGTAGGCCGACAGCGCGACCGCGCCGGAGGCCGCCATCGCGGCGTGGCTCGACGGGAAGGACGGCGACGCGGGCGCCCGGATCAGCGGCGCGCGGCCGCCGCGCGAGCGCGGCCGCTCGCGCCGCACGAGCCGCTTGACGGCGTAGTTGAGGGCGAGCGTCAGCCACACGAGCGCCGCCACGAGCGGCACGGCCCAGGGGTGATCCGTCGCGAGCGCGACGGCGACCGCGCCTGCGATCCACAGCAGTCCCCGGTTGCCGAGCGCGGAGTACGCGATCGCGGCGCGATCGAGCACCTTCCCGCTCCGGGGCGCCGCCACGGGGTCCTAGCGCCCCGTCCGGGGACTGCCGGGACGGCGCACTAGCTGCTGAAGCCCGCGCCCCGCTTGCGCGGCACGACGCGCACCGCGTAGGCGACGTCCTCGATGCGCAGCCACACGCGGCGCTCGTCGTGCTCGATGTCGACCGTGCCCTCACCCTTCGCGAGCGCGGCCTCGACGCGTGCCCAATCCTCCGCGCTCGCCTCGCCGGAGACCCCTCCGCCGCCGCGCAGCCCGAGCTCGAACTTGACGGTGTCCGCCATCACGCCTCCCTCTCCGTCGTCGCCTGCACCAGCTCGCTCAGCACGCCGCCGAGCGACTCGTGGTGCACGAATGCCACGTCACCGTAGATGCCCGTGCGCGGCTGCTCGTCGATCAGCGTCGCCCCGGCCGCGCGCAGCTGCGCGAGCTCGGCCGTCAGATCGGCGACGGCGAACGCGAGATGGTGCATGCCCTCGCCGCGGCGGGCGAGGAAGCGCCCGACGGGCGTGTCCTCGCCGAGCGGCGCGAGCAGCTCGACGCGCCCTGCCTCGCCGAGCAGCAGCGCGAGCGCCTCGACCCCCTGCTCCTCGACCCGCTCGCGCGCCTCGACGCGGGCGCCGTAGAGGCGCTCGTAGCGGGCGCGCGACGCCTCGAGGTCGCGGACGGCGATGCCGACGTGGTGGATGCCGAGCGCGGGCACGCCCGGATCGTGCCACGGCCCCGGCTGCGCGGCAGCAGCGGTGCAATCATGCAGGCGCACGCACCACCAATGGGGAGGCGACATGGGCCTGTTCGACAAGGTCAAGGAAAAGGCGTCCGATGCCCTCGAGCAGGGCAAGGAAGCCGCACAGGCGCAGCAGCTGAAGCTGCAGCTGCGCAAGCTCGAGGGCGAGGTCGACGGCGCGTCGGCCGCGCTCGGCGCCGCGGCGTTCGATCAGATCGAGGCCGGCACGCTGGCGGCCGGCAGCGGGCTCGACGTCCTGGCGAGCGCCGTCCGCGACGCGCGTGCGGCCGTCGAGGCCAAGAAGGCCGAGCTCGAGAGCGCCGGCGACGACGACGGCGCCCACGATCACAGCGAGCACGGCCACAGCCACGACTGAGCGGGCGCGCTCAGCCGCTGCGACCCGGCTCTAGGGCCGGTTTGCGGGCCCGACGGGTCCGACGGGCCGGCTGAACGCGAGCGTGCCGACGCGCTGCACGTCGTGCAGCATCGTCGCGACGTCCTCGCGGTCGAGCGTCTCGCGTTCGATGAGCTTCGACGCGAGGCGCTCGAGCGCCTCGCGGTGCTCCCCGAGCAGCCGCTTGGCCTCGGCGTAGGCGAAGTCGCAGATCTGCGACTGCTCCGCATCGCGCTGGCGCTTCGTGTCCTCCGAGAGCGCGAAGTTGTCGGCGCGCACGGTGCGCGTCGTGAGCGACTCGCCGAGACCCCAGTCGAAGACCATCGCGCGGGCGATCGACGTTGCGCGCTCGAGGTCGTCGCCGGCGCCGTTCGAGGCCTCGCCGAGCGCGACCTCCTCGCCGGCGCGGCCGCCCAGCAGGACGACGATGCGCGTGATCAGGTCGTCGCGGGTCGCGAGCACGCGCTCGTCCGTCGGCGTGTAGAGGTTGTAGCCCAGGGAGACGCCGCGCGGCACGATCGTGACCTTGTGGATCGTCATGCCGCGGCCCACGATGTGCGCGAGCAGCGCGTGCCCGGCCTCGTGGTAGGCGATCATGCGCTTCTCGCCCTCCGAGACCGTGCGATGCGTCTTGAGCCCGGCGACGACGCGCTCGAGCGCATCGTCGAAGTCGGCATCGCTGATGCTGTCGCGGCCCGCGCGCGTGGCCCGGATCGCGGCCTCGTTGCAGATGTTCTCGAGGTCGGCGCCCGTCAGGCCGGCGGTCGCCCGGGCGACGCCGAGGAGGTCGACCGTCTCGTCGATCGGCTTGTTGCGCGTGTGCACGACGAGGATCTGCTCGCGCGCCACGAGATCGGGCGGCGAGACGTAGACCTGGCGGTCGAAGCGGCCGGGCCGCAGGAGCGCCGGGTCGAGCGTGTCGAGCCGGTTCGTCGAGGCCATGATCACGACGTCGGAGCGCTTGAAGCCGTCGAGCTCGACGAGCAGCTGGTTCAGCGTCTGATCCTGCTCGCGGTTGAAGCCGACGTTCTGGCGCGCGGCGCCGACGGCGTCGAGCTCGTCGATGAAGATGATCGCGGGCGCGTGCTTGCGCGCCGTCTCGAAGAGCTTGCGGATGCGCGAGGCGCCGAGGCCCGCGAACATCTCGACGAACGCCGAGGCGGGCTGCGAGAAGAACGCGGCGCCCGACTCGGCCGCGACGGCCTTCGCGAGCAGCGTCTTGCCGGTGCCGGGCGGGCCGTACAGCAGCACGCCGCGCGGGACGCGCGCGCCGAGCCGCTCGAAGCGCTCCGGGTTGCGCAGGAACTCGATGATCTCGGCGAGCTCGGCCTTCGCCTCCTCGACCCCGGCGACGTCGTGCCAGCGCACGACGCTCTCGCCCTCGGGCTTCAGCTCGGCCGGCGCCGTGCGCGGCATCACCTTGATGAAGCGCCACAGGAGGTAGACCAGGAACGCCAGCAGCAGCGGCGGGATCCAGAGCAGGAGGAAGGTGCGGAGCTGATCCAGGGCATCGCCCAGGGAGCTCGCAATCGTCGCCGTCAGCACCTCCCCTGTGTCGGCAGGAAACGGCCCGGACTTGAACCGGGCTCAGCGGCGGGTCAGGCGACGCGCTCGAGGCGCGGGTTCGGCAGGTAGCCGCGCCCGGCCTTCGCGGCCGGACTGCCGTCGCGCACGACGACGTCGGCCGTGAAGTCGTTCTCGCCGCGGATCAGCGCGGAGCCCACGCCGTAGGCGTCGACGGGCACCGCCGCGTCCTCGAAGGAGGCGATCTTGGCGACGTTGAAGCCGCCCGAGGCGACGATCCGCACGCTCGGGAAGCCCTCGCGATCGAGCGCCTCGCGCACGTTGCGCACGAGCTGCGGATTGACGCCGCGCGGGTCGAAGCGGCCCATCTGCGGCGCCAGGGAGCGGTCGACCATGGTCGAGGACGTGTCGAGGCGGACGCCCCAGAGCTGCGGGCCGAGCGCGCCCGCGACCTCGACCGCGGTCCTCACGCAGTCGTTCTCGAAGTCGACGAGCACGATCACGTCCATCTTCGCGCCGAGCGTCTCGACGAAGCGGCGCGCGGCCAGCACGGTGTCGCCGCCGTAGGCGGCGATCAGCCCGTGCGGCACGGTGCCCATGCCGCGCCCGCCCCACCACGAGGCCTGTGCGTCGGTGGAGACGCCGATCGCGCCGGCGATGTGCGCCGCATAGCCGTCGCCGGTCTGGACGCGGTGATGGTCGTGCCGTGCGGGGAAGTAGAGGATCGGCTTGCCGCGCGCCGCGCGCACGACCTCGCGCACGTTGCGCGCGATCAGCGTGCGGCGCGAGAGCGTGCCGAGGTAGACCGTCTCGAGATGGCAGAAGAGCGAGTAGTCGCCCTCGATCGTCATCACCGTCTCCCACGGCTCGATCTCGTCGCCGTCGTGCAGCGCGTGCACGACGAGCTCGTCCCAGCCCGGCGTCCACGCGCCGTCGCCGGCGAGCCGCCCGCTGCACTCGCGCAGCACGGCGATCGCCTCGTCCATGCCGCCGAGCACCGACTGGTGGCGCTGGAAGACCTGCATCAGCACGCGCGGCCGGTAGCCGTCGAGCTCGAGCACCTGCTTCGTGAAGACGAAGTAGGCGTCCGAGTAGTAGCCCTCGCGCATCTTCTCGACGGGCAGGTCGAAGATCTCCGAGGGCAGCCGGCGGCGCAGGCCGGGAACGGTGCTCACGCGCGCGCTCCTGCGCCCTCCGCGGCGAGCAGCGCCGCGAGCGCGCGGTCGGCGACCTCGAGCTCGGCGGCGCCGGGCTCGGCCGTCGCGAGCGCCTTCTGGATCGCCGTGCCGGGCGTGCCGAGCGCGCGGGCGCCGAGCGACTCGGGGTTGCGCTCGCGCCACGCGAAGAGCTCGAACGCGAAGCCGACGGCGGCCAGCGAGCCGAGCGCCCCGACGGGACGGCGGATCGACTCGGGCGCCTTCGACGCGATGCCCGCGGCGCCGATGCCGGCCAGCAGCATGGGCGCGACGAGGTGCGTGCCGCAGCGCTCGTGCTCCTTCGCGGTGCCCGCCGCGGCGACGTCGCCCTCGTAGCCCGCGACGGTCTTTTGCTCGGCGCCGTGGTAGCGCACGAGCTCGCGGTTGCGCAGCGTGACGAACGACGGGACGATGCCGATCACGGTCGCGGCGACCTCGCTGCGGAACCCGCCGCGGCGCTTGACGACGGTGGCGAGCGCAGCGCAGAAGAGCGTCGAGGCGGCCACGCTCCCGTTCTCGAACGAGAGCCGGGCCTCGGGCAGGCGGCGGCGGATCAGGGGCAGCGCCGCGAGCATCTCGGACATGCGCACGACGCCGCGCATGAACGGCACGCGGTCGGCGAAGCGCGCGCGCGGCCGGCGGCCGCTCTCGACGCGGATGCCGCCGTCGGGCGTGCGCACGGCAGCCGCCCACGACGTCGGCCCGAACAGCGCGAGCCCGTTGCGGAGGGCCATGCCGCCGAGTCGCAGCTTCTCGTCGTCCTTCGTCTGGTCGTCGCTCATGCGGTCAGTGCTCCGATCCTGTCGATGCAGTGCACGAAGGCGCGCACCGCGAGCTCGAGGTCGCGAACGTCGATGCGCTCGTCGGGCGCGTGCATGGTCGCGTGCAGCGCCGGCGGCGTATGGCGGTGTGGGAAGAAACCGTAGGCGATCGTCCCGAAGGACTCCCGGAGGTAGTGGGCGTCGGTGAAGCCCGTGCTCAGCTCCGGCACGAGCAGCGCGCCGGGCTCGAGCGCCGAGACCCACTCCGCGAGCGCGGCGGCGAGCGGCGTGTCGAACGCCGACGTCGTGCCGCCGAGCGGGGCCTCCGCGAGCTCCAGCTCGACGTCGAGGCCGGCGAGCGCGACCCGGAACTCCTCCAGCAACTGCTCGGGGTCGGTGCCGGGCAGCACGCGGCAATCCACCTCGGCGAACGCGCGCGCGGGGATCACGTTGCGCTTGCGCGAGGCCTCGGCCATGGTGACCGCGAACGTCGAGCCGGCGAGCGCCGGGAGCGTGTGGCGGAGCTCGTCGTGCTGCAGCATCCCGCGCGCGATCCGCTCGTCGAGCGACCCCTCGCCCGGGGCGACCGCGTCGAGCACCGCCGCGAGCGCCGGCGAGGAGCGCCGCACGGGCGCGTAGGCGCCCAGCCGCTCGAGCACGGGCGCGAGCTTGAGCAGCGCGTTGTCGCCGAGCGTCGGCGTCGAGGCGTGGCCGGCGACGCCGCGC
>DASXXY010000165.1:0-10829 GCA_036502805.1 Gaiellales bacterium
GGCGCCACACGGTGCGCCGCATCCTGCGCCGGACGCTGCGGGTGCTCGCGAACGTCAAGAGCCGTGACGAGGCCGACCGGCGGATCGAGCAGCTCGCAGAC
Source organism: Gaiellales bacterium (assembly GCA_036502805.1). Classification (GTDB taxonomy): domain Bacteria; phylum Actinomycetota; class Thermoleophilia; order Gaiellales; family JALYLC01; genus JALYLC01. The sequence continues at coordinate 102 of DASXXY010000165.1, forward strand.
GCCGTGCGCCTGCCCGCACGCGCGATCTCCGCGCGCTCGACCCAGCTCTCGGGCGGCCAGAAGCAGCGCGTCGCGATCGCCCGCGCCTTCGCCGGCGAGCCGCGCGTGGTCGTCTGCGACGAGCCGACCTCGGCGCTCGACGTCTCGGTGCAGGCCGCGATCCTGAACCTGCTCGTCGAGCTGCAGTCCAAGGGCGACACCGCCTACCTCTTCATCTCGCACGACCTCGGCGTCGTCCGCTACCTCTCGGACCGCATCGCGGTGCTCTACCTCGGGCGCCTGATGGAGCTCGGCACGGCCGAGACCGTCTTCAGCGGCCCGCACCACCCGTACACCGAGGCGCTGCTCTCGGCGGTGCCGACGATCGACGGCGAGCAGCGCGAGCGGATCCGCCTCGCAGGCGACATCCCGAGCGCCGCCGACCCGCCGTCGGGCTGCGTCTTCCACACGCGCTGCCCACGCAAGCTCGGCGCGATCTGCGAGACGCAGGAGCCGCCGCTCGCCGAGGTCGAGCCCGCGCACCACATGCGCTGCCACATCCCGATCGAGGAGCTCCGCACGCTCCAGCTGACGCGTCCCGGCGGCCCGGCCGCCGGGCCCGGCGAGAGCGGCGAGACCGTCGCCGCGGACTGAGCCCGCGCGAGGTCGCCGCTACCTGCGGCGGCGTGCGCCCTTGAACTCGGCCACGAACGCGTCCAGGCGCAGGCGGGCGGCCGCCTTCTCCTCGGGCGTGCCGCTGCGCGCCGCGTCCTTGTAGTCGCGCGTGGCGGCCAGGAGGTCGCTCTTGACGCTCTCGGCCCACTCCTTCGCGTGGCGCTGATGGGCGGCCTGCTTCGTGACGCCGAGCGCCGCGCCGATCTCGCCCCAGGTGTGCTGCCGGAGCGCGGCGCGCACCGCCTCGACGCGGCGCGCGGCGAGATCGCGACCGACCGCGCCGATCGCTCCGAGCGCGAGCAGGGGGTCGGCGCCCACGGCCTCGGCGAGCTGTGCGTCGAGCTGGCGGCGGGTGCTCTCGATAGCGTCCATGACCGTCAATCTATCTTGACATCGACTCTGGTGTCAAGGGGTATTGACGGGAGACGATGGACGCGATCCCGGGAATGCCGGAAGCACCGGATCGGTTGGCGAGAGGGAGGCCGCCCGTACGCGGCGGCCGCCCAGGGGGCGCATGTACGCTCCCGGAAGACGTCGACAGGGAGACACCATGGGACTCACGATGGGCACGGGCCCGTTCGGCAAGCAGCCCGCTGGGACGTTCAACTTCGAGCCTGACGCACCGAAGCACCACGCGCTCTACCTCGAGCCCTCGCCGCGGCGCGTGCGCGGCGTCATCAACGGCGAGACGGTCGTCGACTCGACGGACGTCGCGCTCCTGCACGAGACCGGCTACCTCCCGACCTGGTACTTCCCGCGCTCGGACGTGCGCTTCGACCTGCTCGAGGCGACCGAGCACACGACGCACTGCCCGTTCAAGGGCGACGCGAGCTACTGGACGATCCGCGCCGGCGGGAAGCTCGCCGAGAACAAGGTCTGGGGCTACCCGGAGATCCTGCCGGACACGCCCGACATCACCGATCGCGTGGCGTTCTACTGGGACGCCGTCGACCACTGGTACGAGGAGGACGAGGAGGTCTTCGTCCACCCGCGCGACCCCTACCACCGCGTCGACATCGTGGCGAGCTCGCGCGCCGTCAAGGTCTCGCTCGACGGCGTCACGCTGGCCGAGTCGAGCCGTCCGGTCGCCGTCTTCGAGACCGGCCTGCCGACGCGCTGGTACCTGCCGAAGGACGACCTCACGGAGGCCGTCGAGGCGTCCGCGAAGAGCACCGCATGCCCCTACAAGGGCACGGCGTCGTACTGGAACGTCGGCGGGCACGAGGACATCGCGTGGAGCTACGAGGCGCCGATCCCGGTCGCCGCGGCGCTCACGGGACTCGTCTCCTTCTACGACGAGGTCGTCGACGTCGACATCGACGGCGAGCGCCAGGAACGCGGCTACTCGCCCTTCGCCAAGGCCGGGAGCAACGCGTAGTGCTGAGCACCGCACGGGCGACGCGCACGGTGACCCTCGAGCGCCGTACCGACATCAACCTCGAGAGCTACCGGCGCGTCGCCCGTGAGGGCGCGGGCATCGTCATCGGCGACGCCGCGACCGAGCGCATGCGGAGTGCGCGCGAGGCCTTCCTCGCGCTCGTCGAGAGCGATCCGTCCGCGTTCATCTACGGCGTCACGACGAGCGCGGGCGACGGCGCGTCGACGCTGATCGACCCCGAGCAGCGGCGCGCGCTCGCGCGCATGCTCGGCCGCTCCGGCGCGTCCTTCGGGGAGCCGCTGCCCGAGCGCGTGGTGCGCGGCATGGTGCTGACGCGCCTGACGGGCATGCTCGAGGGCAACTCCGGCGTGCGGCCCGAGCTCGCGCGCGCCGTCGCCGGCATGCTCGAGGGCGGGACGCTGCCCACCGTGCCGTCGCAGGGCAACGGCGGCAGCGGCGAGATCATCGCGCTCGGCCATCTCTTCGGCGAGCTGTCCTCGCGCACCGTCGAGGACTCGCGCGAGGCCATGTCGCTGATCAACGGCTCGCCCTGCGCCTCGGCGCTCGTCGCCGACGCGGCGCTCTCGGGCCGCAACCGCCTGACGGCGATCGAGTCCGTCTGCGCGCTCGCCGCCGAGACGATCCGCACGCCCGACGAGCAGCACTCGCCGCTGCTCGAGACGCTCTGGGAGGAGCAGCACGAGGTCGCCGCGCTGCAGTCGCTGCGCGGCCTGCTCGCCGGCGGGCTCGGCGACCGGCGCCACTTCCAGGCGCCCGTCTCGTTCCGGATCCTGCCGCGCGTGCTCGGCCGGCTGCGCCGCGCCGTGGCCGAGGCCGAGCGCGCCGCCACGTCGTCGCTCGCCGCCGTCAGCGACAACCCCGTCTTCGTGCCGCCCTGCGAGGGCCACCCGCTCGGCACGACGCTCTCGAACGGCAGCTACCACAACGCACAGGCGCCGCCCGCGATGGACGGCCTCTCCGCGGCGTGGGCCGACGTCTGCCAGGTGCTGGAGCGCCAGACCGAGCGCCTGCTGACCGATCCGACCGTCTTCGGCGAGGGCCACGTGCCGGTCAAGATCCTCTACATGGTGCAGACCTGGTGGGCCGAGGAGGCGCGCGCAGCCGCGCAGCCGACGCTGATCCCGCTCGGCGGCTACGGGCAGAACGACACCTGCGCGCCCTCGTTCTTCGCCTGGCGGCGGCAGGAGCAGGTCGGGCGCTGCCTCGACGCGGCGCTCGCGATCGTCGCGGCGATCTCGTCGCAGGCGCTCTCCGAGAGCGGCCGCCCGGCCCCTCCGGCGCTCGCGGACCTGCTCGGCGACGTGCGCGCCCGCTTCCCCGTCGTGACAGAGCCGCATCCGCTCGGCGACGAGGCCGGGGCGCTCGCCGAATGGTTCACCGACAGCGCGCTGGCCTGAGATGAGCACCCGATTCGTACCCAGCACCGCGCCCGTCCTCGGCGGCGACGCGCTCTGGATCGCCATCCGCGGCATGGACGTGCTCGTGCGCGACCACGGCGACCGCGACGAGCTGCCGACCGCGAGCGAGCCGTCCGAGCTCGGGATCGCGCCCGTGCGCTCGCTCTACCTCGGCGAGCTCGACGGCGTCCCGACGCGCTCGGCCGAGCTGCCCGACGACCACGTGGCGCCCGACGGCATGGCGTTCCGCTCGCTGCGCGACCTCTACGGCCGCATCGACGAGCAGCTCTGGACGCTCGCCGGCCGGGCCGCCCAGCTCGTCGAGTGGGATCGCACCCACATCCACTGCGGCCGCTGCGGCACGCCGACCGAGCACGCCCCGGGCGAGCGCGCACGGCGCTGCCCGGTCTGCGGCCTCTCGGCCTTCCCGCGCCTCTCGCCCGCCGTGATCATGCGCGTCACGCGCGGCGACGAGATCCTGCTGGCCCGCGCGCTGCGCTTCCCCGGCTCGATGTACAGCGTGCTCGCGGGCTTCGTCGAGCCCGGCGAGACGCTCGAGGAGTGCGTCGCGCGCGAGGTCGGCGAGGAGGTCGGCATCGAGGTCACCGACATCCGCTACTTCTCGAGCCAGCCCTGGCCGTTCCCCCACTCGCTGATGATCGGGTTCACGGCGACCTGGGTGAGCGGCGATCTCCGCCTCGAGGAGGCCGAGATCGCCGATGCCCAGTGGTTCACGCGCGACAACCTGCCCGAGCTGCCCGGGCGCCTGTCGATCGCGCGCAAGCTGATCGACGACTGGCTCTAGGCTCAGGCGTTGGCGGCCATCTCGTCGGCGACGATGCCGCCGTTGCGGATGAAGGCATGCGGGTCCATGTCGGTGATCCAGGCGCGCACGGCGCTGTCCGGAACGCCCAGCGTGCTCGTCACGGCCTCGTGGATCGCCTTCAGGCAGGCGGCCTTCTCCTCGTTCGTGCGGCCGGGCAGCATGTGGATCTGGATCATCGGCATGGCGCGTCTCCTTCGCTCGTGAGACCCCTATGCTAACGGCGGCATGCGAGAGCTGACCTTCGACGACGCTCGCGCGGCCTGCATGGGCGGCCTCGTGTTCGGCGCCGGCGGCGGCGGGCTCGAGCGCGGCCTGGAGGCGGCGCGCACCGTCTTCGCGATCGGGAGCCCGGTGCTCGTCGGACTCGACGAGCTCGAGGACGACGATCACGTCATGATCATGACGGGCGTCGGCGCGCCCGGCACGCAGCGCCGGCTCACCTGGCCGCGCGACGGCCTGCGCGCGCTCGAGCTCGCGGTCGACGCCTGGGACGGCCACGGCGCGATCGTCGGCACGATGACCGCCCATCCCGGCGCGTTCATGGCCGGCACCTGGCTCGCGAACGCGCTCGACCCGAACCTCGCCGTGATCGACTGCAACGCCAACGGGCGCGGCCATCCGACGGTCGCGATGGGCGGCATGGGCCTCGCGTCGCGCACCGACATCGACGTCGTGCAGGCGGCCGTCGGCGGCGTCGAGGACCACCGCGGGCACATCGAGATCGTCGCCAAGGGGCCGATCGGCGTCGTCTCCGACGTGCTCCATCACGCCTCCGCGGCGACCGGCGGATCGCTGCTCGCGTCGCGCGGGCCGTTCCCGGTGGAGTTCCTCAAGGAGTACGGCGCGGTCGGCGCGGTCTCGGCCTGCATCCGCCTCGGCGAGGCCATGATCGCGGCCGAGGGCGAGGGCGGCGAGGCCATGATCGCGGCGATCGCGGAGACGCTCGGCGGCCGCGAGCTCGGGCGCGGCCCGCTACGCGCCGCGAACGTCGCGGTGCGCGAGAACTGGGATGTCGGCACGCTCGAGATCGACAGCGGCGCGCGCCTCGTCGTGCACGTCTGCAACGAGTACATGGCGGCCGACAGCGACGGCGAGCGCGTCGCGACCTACCCCGACCTGATCGTCACGCTCGCGGAGAGCGACGGCATGCCGACGCCGGCCGCGCACCGCGAGCCGGGCGAGCGGATCGTCGTGCTGGCCGTGCCGCGCGACCGGATCCCGCTCGGCGCGGGCGTCTGGGAGGCGGCCGTCTACCGCGATCCGCAGCGCTTGCTCGGGATCGAGCTCGTCGCGCACGCCGGCGCCTCGTGACCGACGCCGTCGTCGTCGGAGCCGGCGGGATCGGGCCGGAGGACGTCGTGCGCGTCGCGCGCGACCTGGCCCGCGTCGAGCTCGCGCCCGAGACCGAGGCGACGATCCTCGCGAGCCGCGCGGTCGTGGAGCGCCTGGTCAGCGGCGAGCGGCTGATCTACGGCCTCAACACCGGCCTCGGCCACATGCGCGACCACCGCGTCGAGATCGACGTGCTGCAGCGCTACCAGCGCCAGATGATCGAGGGCCATGCGAGCGGCATCGGGCCACCGCTCGCGACCGCCGACGTGCGCGCGGCCATGCTCGCGCGCATCAGCGGCGCGGCGCGCGGCGGCGCCGGGCTGACGCTCGCGACGGTGCAGCTGCTCGTCGCGATGCTGAACGCGCGCGTGCATCCCGTCGTCCCGAGCGCCGGCTCCGTCGGCGCCGGCGATCTCATGCACATGGCCGCCATCGCGGTCGTCGCGATCGGGCGCGGCGAGGCCGAGCTCGCAGGGGAGCTCCTGCCCGGCGCCGTCGCGCTCGCCCGCGCCGGCCTCGAGCCCGTCGTCGCGCAGCCCAAGGAGGGGCTCGCGCTCGTGGCCTCCAACAGCGTCGCGATCGGCTCCGGGGCGCTCGTCGCGGACGAGGCGCTCCGGCTCGCGGTGCTCGCCGACCTGGCCTGCGCGCTCTCGCTCGAGGCCGCCCGCGGCAACCCGAGCCCCTTCGACGACGCCGCCGCGCGCGCCAAGGAAATCCCCGGCCAGGTCGCCTCCGCAGACGCGATCCGCGCGCTGCTCGAGGGCTCGTACCTGAACGACCCGGCGACCGTGCTCTCCGTGCAGGATCCGCTCTCGTTCAGGGTCGCGGCGCAGGTCAACGGCGCCTATCGCGAGCAGGTCGGCGCGGCCGCGCACTCGGTGCGCGTCGAGCTCAACGCGATCGGCGACAACCCGATGGTGCTGATCGAGCGCGACACGATGCTCTCGAACGGCAACTTCCAGCCCATGCAGCTGACGCTCGCCTTCGACGCGCTGCGCACGGGCGCGGCGCATGTCGGGATGATCTCCGAGCGGCGCATGAACAAGCTGACGACGATCCGCTTCTCCGACCCGAGCCTGATGCTGGCCCGCCTCGACGACGAGCAGCTCGCCGAGCAGTCGCCGCGGCGCGCGCTCGTGCAGTACGCGGCCGCCTCGCTGCTGGCCGAGCTCAAGCACCTCACCGCGCCGGTCTCGATCCACCTGCCGCCGCTCGACCTCGACGTCGAGGACCACGGGACGGTGGCGCCGAGCGTCGTCTTCACGACGCGCCGCGCGCTCGAGCTGCTCGACACGATCCTGACGTGCGAGGTCCAGATCGCGATCGACCTCATGGACGCCCAGGGCGTCCCGGTGCTCGGGGCGGGCACGCGCGCGGTCTACGACCGGGTGCGCGCCTCCTGGGACGGCATGCCGCCGAACGCCCCGCCGGCGCTCGTGCTCGAGGCCACGCGCGCCGCGCTGCGCTGAGCGCGCCCGGTCCGCAACACGGGGGTCTGGTCCGCAACACGGGGGTCTGACCCGCAACGACCGGGTCAGGCCCGCAACGTGCGGGTCAGACCCCCGTGTTGCGGGCCTGACCCCGCGCGTTGCGGGCCTGACCCCCGTTGTTGCACGTAGGCGAGCACGCCGACGAGCGTCTTCGCGGACGTGCTCGCGTCGGGTGTCGCGGCCTAGGAGGCGAGCACGAGCGCGTGCTCGGCGCGCCACGAGAGCGTCGCGCGCGAGCCGACCGCGGGGCGGGTGCCGCCGCTCGCGTCCTCCGTGTTCTGGGAGACGGCGATCATGCGCGCGCTCGGTGCGATCTCGATCACGTAGTGCGTGACCGTGCCCATGTAGACCGACTCGACGATCGTGCCCTCGACGCTCACGCGGCCGTCCTCGGGCGTCCCGAGCGCGAGCTTCTCGGGGCGGATCGAGAGGCAGACGGAGCTTCCGGGGGCGATCCCGGCAGGCACGTTCGCCGGCAACGTCAGCCCGGAGTTGAGCCGCACGCCGCCGTTCTCGGCGGTCGCGTCGAGCAGGTTCGAGATGCCGATGAACTGCGCCACGAACGAGTTGGCCGGACGCTCGTAGACGTCCTCGGCGTTGCCGACCTGCTGCAGCTCGCCGAGGTTCATGACGGCGATCGAGTCCGACATCGTGAGCGCCTCCTCCTGGTCGTGGGTCACGTACACGAACGTGATCCCGACCTCGCGCTGGATGTGCTTGAGCTCGAGCTGCATCGTCTTGCGCAGCTGCAGGTCGAGCGCGCCGAGCGGCTCGTCGAGCAGCAGCACGGCGGGCAGGTTGACGAGCGCGCGCGCGAGCGCGACGCGCTGGCGCTGGCCGCCGGAGAGCTGGCGGGGCTTGGCCTTCGCGCGATCCGACAGCCGCACGAGCTCGAGCATCTCCCCCACGCGGCGGTTGATCTCGGCCTTCTCGACCTTCTTGCGGCGCAGGCCGAAGGCGATGTTCTCGAACAGCGAGAGGTGCTCGAAGAGCGCATAGCTCTGGAAGACCGTGTTGACGTTGCGGCGGTAGGGCGGCACGTCCTCGACCGGCTGGCCCTCGAGCAGGATGTGGCCCTCGTCGGGCTGCTCGAAGCCGGCGATCATGCGCAGCGTCGTCGTCTTGCCGCAGCCGGACGGCCCGAGGATCGAGAAGAAGGAGCCCTTCGCGATGTCGAGGTCGAGACGCTTGACGGCGTACTGCTCGCCGAAGCGCTTGACGACGCCGCGCAGGGCGATCGTGAGGTCTGCGTCGCTCATTCCGGTGCCGGGACTGTAGGTGGCTCGGTGCGGCGGCGCCACAGGGTCAGCGGCAGCAGCGCGAGGCCGATCAGGAGCGTGATGGCGATCATCGTCGTGCCGACGGCGTTGATCTCGGGCGAGACGCCGACGCGCAGCAGCGAGTAGATGCGCACCGGCAGCGGCGACGTGCCCGCGCCCGAGGTGAAGACCGAGGTGACGAAGTCGTCGAACGAGAGCACGAAGACGAGCAGCGCCGAGGCCGCGATCGCCGGGTACAGCGCGGGCAGCGTCACGAGCCGCAGCGCGCCGAGCTCGGTCGCGCCGAGATCCATCGCGGCCTCCTCGACCTCGCGGTTCAGGAGCGAGAGGCGCGCGCGCACGATCACGGTCACGTACGAGATGGAGAACGTGATGTGGCCGAGGATGATCGTCTGCAGCGAGAGCGCCATCCCCACGCGGCCGAAGAGCAGCAGCAGGCCAACGGCGGTCACGATCTCGGGCGTGATCAGCGGCAGCAGCATGAGGATGTTGGCCGACCCGCCGATGCGGCCGCGCGCCCGCGTGAGACCGAACGCGAGCAGCGTGCCGAGGATCGTGGCGACGACCATCGTCACCGCGGCGACCTCGAAGCTCGCGACGAGCGAGTTCTTGATGTCGGGGTCGTCCCAGAACGTGCGGTACCAGCGGAAGCTGAAGCCGCCGAAGACCTGCAGCGACTTCGACGAGTTGAACGAGTAGACGATCACGACGATGATCGGCACGAACAGGTAGAGGCAGATCGCCGTGTACAGCGCCCACAGGAAGCGCGGGCGATCGAAGCCGGCGCGTCGCTTGCGCGCCGGCTCGGCGGCGACGCTGCTCACATCGCCCCCTCGCGCGAGGCGCGGGCGGCGGAGCGCAGGTAGAAGACCATGAAGACCGCGATGGCGGCCATGAAGCAGACGGTCAGCGTGCCGCCGAGCGGCACGTAGCCGCCGGCGTTGAACGTCTGGTTGATGACGTTGCCGATCATGGCCGTGCCGGGCGAGCCGAGGAACTCGGAGTTCGCGAAGTCGCCGGCAGCGGGCAGGAACACGAGCACCACGCCCGCCACGACGCCCTGGAACGTGGCCGGGAACGTGACGTGGCGGAACGTCTGCCAGGGCGTGCCGTAGAGATCCTTGCCGGCCTCGACGAGCGAGGAGTCCATGCGGTCGACGGCCGCGAAGATCGGCAGCACCATGAACGGGAAGTAGCTGTAGAAGAGGCCGCCGACGACGGCCCACCACGTCCCGAGGAACTGCACGGGCGGATCGCCGTGCATGCCGAGATCGCCGAGCCAGCCGTTGACGACGCCGTTGTCGCCGAGCAGCACGATCCAGGCGTAGATGCGGATCAGGTAGTCGACGAACCACGGCAGCACGAGCAGCACGACGAGCAGGTGACGTACGCGACCGCCGTAGCGGGCGATCACGTACGCCACCGGATAGCCGACCAGCAGGCACAGCCCCGTCGTCAGGACGGCGAAGCCGAGCGAGCGGAAGAACGCCGGCAGGTAGGCCGAGCTGAGGACGGTGTGGTAGTTGCTCAGATCCCAGCCGGCGAACGGCCAGGCGTAGATGACGCGGCCGAGGAAGTCGACCGAGCCGAACGAGGCAGCGACGATCAGCCCCAGCGGAACCAGGTAGAACGCCGTCAGCCAGAGGCCCGGCGGAACGAGGAAACTCGACCAGAGGCCGCGCCGCACCGGGGTGTGCCCGACCTACGCCTGGATCTTCGACCAGGCGGTGTTCCAGAGCTGCAGGGTCTTCGGATCCTGCGGCTTGAAGCGCTGCCCGTGCTCGACCTCGTCGGTCGTGACCTTGAGCCAGGGGTACTTCTTGGTGAGGCCGTCGTAGGTCTTGAGGCCGGCCGCCGTCATCATCGGGTAGCCGATCGTCTTGACGTTCGCCGACGAGTTCTCGGGGCGCAGCATGTAGTTCAGGAAGAGCGTCGCGGTGTTCGGGTGCGGCGCGTTCTTGAGCTGCACCATCGTGTCGCTGCCGACCGGGATGCCTTCCTTGTTGGTCTGGTACTTGAGCGTCTCCGGGTGCTTCATGACGAGCAGCGCCTGGTAGACCGTGCCCGACCACATGTGCGTCAGCCAGCTCGTGCCGTTGGCCATCTCGGTGTTGACGCTCGTGAACCCGCGCAGGCGCGGCTTGAGGCTCAGGATCTTGGACTGCGACTTGCCGACGGCGCTCGAGCTCGTGGAGTTGACGTCCTTCGTGCCCGTCTCGAGCAGCCCCATGCCGATGACCTCGCGGAAGTCGTCGAGCAGGTACGTGTGCTTCGCGGCCTCCGGGTGATTGAAGAGGTCGTTCCAGGAGCCGGTCATGCCCTTGACCTTGTCGGTGCGGTAGGCGATGCC
>DASXXY010000166.1:0-10820 GCA_036502805.1 Gaiellales bacterium
CGTTCAAGCACGTCAACAACGCCGTCTACCTCACCTACCTCGAGGAGCTGCGCGACGAGTGGTTCCTGGAGGTGCTCGGCAACGGGCTCCTGCTCAACGACTTCGTGCTCGCGCGCTGCGCCGTCGACTACCGCTCGTCGGTCACGCAGGAGGACGGGCACGTCGACGTCGAGCTGCGCTGCACGCGCGTCGGGCGCTCCAGCGTCACGACCTCCGAGCGGATCCTCGTCCCCGCCGACGGCGATCGCCTGGCCGCCGAGGCGGAGGCGGTGCTCGTCTTCTACGACTGGGACACGGGCAAGTCGAAGCCGTTGACGGACGAGATCGGCGGCGCGTTCCGTCGCTGGCTGCTGTGACGGCACGCCCTGCGCAACCCCTCACCCCCGCGGCAGCGCCTCCGCCCGGGCCGTCAGCAGCCGGCTGACGCTCTCGCACGCCGAGCGCCCGGCCGCGACCGGCTCGCTCCCCTGCGCGCGCGCGTACGCGTAGCTGGCGAGGAAGGCATCGCCGGCGCCGGTCGGATCGACGCCGGAGACGGGCGTCGAGGAGACCGTGGCCGAGCCGCTCTCCGACGCGATCGCGGCGCCGACCTCGCCGAACGTCACGAGCACCTCGGGGACGTTCGAGAGCGCGCGGATGGCCGCGGCATCGACCGTGCGGTAGGCCGCGAGCGCCTCGTGCTCGCTCAGCTTGAGCGCCTGCACGTGGTGCAGCAGCTCGCCGTCGAGCGCGTCGAGCAGCACGAGCGGCCCGGTCTGCGGGCGTCGCAGCGGCCCCTGCGCGTCGAGCGCGACGCGCCGCCCGCCGGCGGCCAGCGCCGCCAGCACCGCGGGCCCGAGGTCGCCGCCGCACTGCGTGCCGGCGTGCACCCAGGTCGCGCCGGCGAGCGCCGGGGCGGCCCAGGTCGTGATGTCCTCGGCCGTCCAGGCGACGCCGATGTCGGCCAGCTCGTGGTCGCGCTCGCCGTCCTCGCGGTAGTGCAGCACGCTCTGGACGACGCTCGCGTCGAGCTTCAGGCAGAGCGGCGAGGCGAGCTCGGCGATCGGCTCCGCGAGCGCCGGGTCGTCGCAGCGCGTCGCGATGCCCGGGCGCACGCCGAGCGCCGCGAGCGCGCGCGCCGCGAACAGCGGCGAGCCGCCCGTGCTGCGCGTGGGCGCGCGGCCGGGAAGGTAGACGACGTCCCGCACGGTCGATCCGACGATGGCCACGCTCACAGCGCGGCAGGATACGGGCGTGAGGGCGCGTAGAGCGTGACATGCGTCGCGCAACCTCGTTCCCGATGCTCTCCGCCGATCGGCTTCCGGGGAGCGTGAAGGCCGGCGGGGTGCGCCTGCTGATCGCCTGCCTCGCGATCTGGGCGCTCGGGATGTTCTCGCCCGGGATCGACCGCGGCGCGGCCGACGTCGTCCTGATCGTCGGCTGGGGCCTGATCCTCGCGGCCCTGCTCGTGCTCGGCATCGGGACGCAGCGCGTGCTGCAGCGGCTCGACATCCCGCTGCTCGGCGCCGGCGTGGCGCGCGCTGCCGCGCTCGTGCTCGCGCTGCGGCGCGTCGGCCTCGTTCTGCTGGCGCTCGGGTTCTTCCTCTTCTGGACGCTGATCTACATCGGCGTCTGGCGCTCGCACCCCTCGGCCGCGTTCCACGGCCTGCCGCGCACGCCGACGTTCTCGGACTTCTTCTACTACGCCGTCTCGACCGGCTTCGTGAGCCCGCCGGGCGACATCATCGCGGCCAGCAAGGGCGCGCGCACGGCCACGATGATCGAGCTCCTGACGGGCACGGCGGCGCTCGCCGCCTACCTCGGCTCGTTCCTCGAGTTCGGCCCGGGCGCGACTGCCGCGGTCGCCGAGGAGCCGGCTAGCGAGTGATCTCCTTGGCGTCGTCGACGCGGATGTCGACCTCGCCGGACTGCCCCTCGAGCGCCACGACGAGCGTGTCGTCGAGCACCTTGTAGTTGCGCACGATGCCCTTGCCCTGCGGCGTCGTGACCATGCGGCCGACGGCCGGCGCGCGGTCGCGGAACGAGCGGTAGACGGGGTGCTCGAACGCCAGGCAGCAGCGCAGCCGCCCGCACAGGCCCGTGATGCGGCCGGGGTTCATCGGCACGTCCTGATCCTTCGCCATGCGCAGCGTGATCGGCTGCTCGTGGGACGGGAAGCGCGTGCAGCAGCGCTTGGGGCCGCACATGCCGCCGCCGCCGCACTGGCGCGCCGCCTCGCGCGGGCTCACCTGGCGCACCTCGACGCGCGCGCCGAGCCGGCTCGAGAGCGGGCCGGAGATGGCGCGCAGCTCGATGCGGTCGTCGCAGCGGTAGGTCAGCGCGATGCGCGCGGCGTCGAAGCTGACCTCCGCGGCGATCGGCCGTGCGTTCTCGATGCCGCGCTCGCGCAGGAGGTCGCGGAACGCGAGCATCGCCTTGCGGCCGAGCGCGCGGTTCTGCTTGACCTGCTGCTCGTCCTCGGGCGTCGCGCGCCGGTCGACGGGGCGCAGCGCCGGGTCGCGCGGCGAGCGCTCGACCTCGTGGTTCGCGGTCACGACGCGCGCGATCTCGGGCCCGCGGGAGGTGCCGCAGATGACCCGCTCGTCCCACGCCAGCTCGAGCCCGTTGGGATCGAAGCTGTACACCTTCCCGCCCGGCGAGAAGACGACGTTCACAGCCCAGGCCATGCTTCGGCCCCTTCCGGAGCCCGCTCTAGGGTCGGGCTCTCATGCGTTCGCCTGCTCGGCTCGTGCGATCGTCCGCAGACGGTGGAAGAGCGCCTCGAGCGCGAGGGTCGGCGTGATGGTCAGCTCCAGCGCTCGGCGCGTGTCGCGCGCGGCCTCGAGGCAACGTGCGGCGAGCGCTTCGCGACCACTTGCAGCATCAGTTGCGACCTGCTCGCGGTGGTCCGAGTGTACCAGCGTGTCGTCGGCTCCGAGCGCGGCCGCGAGCAGGTCGCGATACCACGTCACGAACGTCTCGACGGCGGCCCGCGCCTCCTCCACCTCGGCTGCGCGGCCGCGGCGCTTGGCGAGCGCTTCGCCCTCGCGCCGGACGCGCGAGGCCTCGGCGCGCGGCGGATGGTCGCCGAGCGCCTCGACGCGCCTCGCCGCCTCGGCCTCGGCCGCCGCGCGCGCCTCGGATCCCCGTGCGGTGCAGGCCTCCGCGACGGCGCGCGCCGCGGCGCCCGGGTCGAAGCGCTCGTCGGCGTAGGCCGAGCGCGCCAGCGCGAGGTAGCGCTCGCGGCGGTCGCTCGCCTCGCCGCCCTCGAGCAGCTCGCGCGCGCGATCGAGGTCGCCGCCGCTCGCCCGCGCCAGCGCGAGGCCCGCCGGACCGCCGAGCTCGAGCGCGGTCGCCACCTCGACCGCGGCGAGCGGCGCGAAGCGCACCTGCTCGCAGCGCGAGCGCACGGTCGCGAGCAGCCGGTGGGGCTGCGCGCAGACGAGGATCACGACGGCGTGGCCGGGCGGCTCCTCGATCGATTTCAGGAGCGCGTTCTGGACGACCTCGGGCATCGTCTCGGCGTCCCAGATCAGGTACACGCGGCGCTCGGCCGAGAACGGGCGCAGCTGGATGTCGCGCCACAGCTCGCGCACCTGGTCGATGCGGATCTGCGTGCCCTCGGGCCGCACCTCGAGCAGGTCGGGGTGCCCGCCCTCGAGCGTGCGCTCGGGCAGGCCGGCGAGCGCCGCTGCGAAGCGGCGCGCGTGCGCGCCGACGCCGTAGCCGTGGCGGCCGATCAGCAGGTAGGCGTGCCCCGGGTGGTCGAGCGCGACGCGCAGCCGTGCCCGTGCGGACTCGTTGCCGACGAGGCCGGCGAACGGATCGGGCGCGCTCACAGGCCGAGCGCCTCGCGCACGCGCGCGGCCACATGCTCGGAGTCGCCCGTGCCGTCGACGCGGACGACGCCGGCGCCGTCGCCGGCGAGCACGTCGTCGTAGGCGGCGATGACGCTGCGGTGGAACTCCATCGGCTCGCGCTCGATGCGGTCGGCGACGTCGGGATCGCGCCGGGCCGCGGCCTGCTCCGCGCTCACGGCGAGCAGCACCGTCGCGTCCGGCTGCAGGCCGCCCGTGCCGATCGCGTTGATCATGCGCACCGCGTCGGCGCCCACGCCGCGCACGACGCCCTGGTAGACGAGCGAGCTGCCGACGTAGCGATCCGCGACGACCGTCTCACCGCGCGCGAGCGCCGGGGCGATGACGTCGTCCACGAGCTGCGCGCGCGCGGCCGCGAAGAGCAGGGCCTCGGCGCGCGCCCCGAGCGGCGCGTCGCTCGCGAGCAGCAGCGTGCGGACGGTCTCGCCGGCCTGCGTGCCGCCGGGCTCCCGCACCTCCACGACCCGGCGGCCGAGCGCGCGCAGGTGCGCCGCGAGCAGCCGCGCCTGCGTCGTCTTGCCCGCGCCGTCCGCGCCCTCGAACGCGATGAAGCGCAGGCTGTCGGGCGCTGGCTGGGGGTGATCGCTCATCGGGAGTCCGTCGAGGTCGCGCCCGTGCCGGCCCGCGCGGATGCGCCGGGAGCCTGCGTGGCGAGCACCGGCAGCGTACGCGCCGGCACGCTCGTCGTGCGCCCGCACGGGTTCGCGGACGGCGTGCCGCGGGTAGGTGCTGCGATGCCCGCGAACCCGCATCGCTCACGGCCTCCGATCCCTCCCCTCCATGCGGGTTCCGCTTTCGTCGGCGGGCTGGCATGCTGGGTGTGATTCCGGCCGCTCGGCACGAACAGCGCCGCAGCGCGCAGGAGCTTGACAGCGCACACCGAAACGTGAGCTTCACATGTCTGCCGCCCCCGCATACATCGTCTACGGACACCGACACGCGGTACGCCTCATGAGCCGCCTCATCGCCATCATCCTGCTGCTCGCCGCGATCGGCACCGTCTTCTTCGGCATCGTCTGGAGGAGCGGCTCCGACAGCAAGCCGACCACGTCCGCGACCGCCACGCACGGCGGCCAGGCGCAGGTCGCCTCGGCGACGACGACGGATCACGCCTCGACGCCGGTCAAGAACAACGCCGCGTCGCCGCCCGCGACGAAGCCGAAGAAGCACAAGCCGGCCAAGCCGATCCCGCCGAACGGCCAGATCCCGGTCATGGTGCTGAACTCGAACGGCATCCACGGCGTCGCCCACACGCTCGCCGCCAAGGTGCAGGGCGCCGGCTATCCGATCACCTACGTCGGCAACGCGGACAAGCGCGGCCAGCCGACGAGCGTGCAGTACGCCAAGGGCTACGGCCCGGCCGCGCGCAAGCTCGCGAAGCTCGTCGGCAACGTGCAGTTCGTGACGCCGTTCGACGGCATCCAGCCCGCCCAGGCCGGCAAGGCCAAGCTCGTCATCATCCTCGGCACGTAGGTCGCGCACTCGGGGGCGGCTCTGCCGTCCCGTGCGGCAGCCAGCGCCCGCCGTCCGTCCGAGGTATCCCCGGGTGAGTGCGGCGCGCCGGCCGTGCCCGCCGGCCGCACGCTTCCGGCCTCAGGCGCAGGCGTCGGCGGCGTCGATCACGTCGTCGTCGCTGCCGGCGAAGACGTTGTCGTGCCCCGAGAGCGAACGGGCGTGGTCGAGGTCGGCCTTCCAGACCGGCGCCGGCGACTTCCAGCACCAGCGCTCGTAGCCCGCGAGCTGCAGCCACACGCCGGAGTCGCGGGGCGCGAGGTCGATCGCGCGCTCGACCGCACGGCGGGCGTCGGCCGGACGGGCGAGCGACTGCAGCAGGCTCGCGCGCTCGAGCTGCACGTCGACGGAGGCAGGGTCGAGCGCGGCGGCGAGATCGGCCTCGACGCGCGCCTCGTCGACGCGGCCCTGATCGTCCAGGCGCGTCGCGCGCGCGAGCGCGTGATCGCTGAGCACGGGCAGCACGGCCGGGATCGCCGCCAGCGCGAGCAGCGTGGCGGCGCCGATCGCGACGGTGCGCCGCTGCAGCTGCAGCCGCCGCCGGCGCGCGGGGCGCACGACCGCCGCACCGCCCGCCGCGCAGGCCACGAGCACGGGGAGCGGGTAGGCGAGCAGCGTCAGCGCGGTCTGCTGCCACTCCCAGTCGATCTGGTTGTGGAGCGCGAAGGCGCCGGTGCCGGCCACGAGCGCGAGCGCGGCCGAGCGATCGGCGCCGCGCAGGCGCGTGACGGCGGCGCAGCATGCGCCGGCCGCCCCGAGCGCGACGACGGCCGGGAGCGCGCCCAGCAGCCCGAGGCCCGCGAGCACGTGGAAGCCGGCCGAGTGCTCCTGCCCGGCCTGCTGGAAGTCGGGCCGCGCGAGGCGGTCGATGGTCTCGAACGTGTCCGCGCCGTTGCCCTGCAGCGGGTGCGCCGTGAAGCCGTCCCAGGCCTCGCCCCACCAGCGTCCGCGCAGGTTCGTCGAGAACGAGTTGAGGTGGTCGGTCGAGCCGACGGCGCCGCCGCCCGAGAGCTGGCCCCAGACGTGGCTGAGCGCGCCGATCGGCCCGCCGTGCTGCGACGAGAGCTTGACGGCGAACGCCAGCACCGCGAGGCCGGCGAGGCCGAGCACGCCGAGTCCGAAGATGCGCCGCGCGCCCGGGCCCGCGCGCTGCGCGAGCTCGACCGCGAGCGGCCCGAGTAGCGCGGCGGCGACGACCGCCGCCGCGCAGTACCACAGGAGGCGCGTGCCGGCCGGCACGGTGAAGGGCGCGTCGAGCGCCGTGAAGGAGTGCAGGCCGATGCCCCAGCGAGCGGCCGGCACGCTCGCCGCGAGCACCGCGATGAGCGCCGCGCCGCTCTCGGTGCGCCGCTCGGAGGCGGCGATCCAGACGCCGCAGCCGAGCACCGCGGCCACGAGCCCCCCGCGCGACGAGGCGAGGCCGAGGCCGAGCACGAGCAGCGCGAGCGTCCCGCAGCCCGCGACGCGGCGGAGGCGCTGCGACGAGCTCGCGAGCCAGAGCGCGCCCGGCGCGGTCAGCGCCGCGTAGGCGCCGATCGCGTTCGGGTAGCCGAGCACGCCCTGGAGCCGCGGCGAGGTCTGGAAGAAGACGCCGTGCGCGCGCTGCTGGATGGCGTAGGCGATGAGCGGCAGGGCGGCTGCGCAGAGCACCCAGACGGCCGCCTCGAGCGGACGGGGGAGCAGCCGGGCGAGCCACAGGCCGCAGGCGGCGGCGGTCGCCGCGACGAGCCAGCGGTTGGCGTCCCCGAAGGACGTGCCGGGCGTCAGCGACCAGGCGATCGAGGCGTACGAGACGAGGCCGACGAGCGCGAGCGCGGCGACGTAGACGACCACCCGGCGTTGCGGAGGCGCCCACTCGCTGATGCCCACGGCGCTCGCGACGGCGGCCAGCGCGGAGGCGCCGAGGCAGCCCGCGGCGGCCAGCGCGATGCCCGCGCTCGATGCGCCGCCGCCGCCGTAGATCGCGACGACAGCGGCCAGCGCCAGCCAGACGGCCGCCGGCCACGCGCCCGCCGCATCGCGCCAGGACGCAGGGACAGGACGCACCTCTGTAGGATAGTCGGGCCGCACCGGGAACCTTGCTCGTACGAGGTGCCCAGGCGGTTTCGAGAAGCTGCGCGCCCCAGGCGTTCGAATGCCCCTCAAGTACGGACGGGTGAGTGCCGATGCCTCATCTGAGTGGGTCCCGCCTGAGTCGTCGATGAATCTTCACGAAACACTTACCTACCGCCGTCTCAACGCACATCCGGTCCCGGTAGCGTTCCGTGTGGTGCAGTCGACGCAAGCCCCAGTGCGACCTGCCCGGACTCTCATGGCCACTTCCCGCCGCCAGCTCTCGCTCCTGATCCTCGCCGCCGTGCTCGGCGCGCTGCTGCTCCTGCCCGCGGGCGCGCTCGCGGCGACCTGCGACGCCGGCGACATGATCGACGCGGCGGCCAACAACCGCCAGATCGCGCCGCACACCATGGCCTGCTACCAGCAGGCGATCGCGGCGCTGCCCGGCGACGTCGACAGCTACGACCCCGCGGTCAAGACCAACCTGATCGCGGCGATGCAGCGCGACTCCGACGCCACGGCCACGCGCACCGGCACGGCGCGCGCGCTCCAGAGCGCACTGCCCGACGCTCCGGCCGCCGCAGTCGGCGTCCGCGGCCCCGTCACGAGCCTGCTCGAGGGCCTCGGCCCCGCGCACGCCGACGAGGTGCCCGTTCCGGTGCTCGCGCTCGGCGGTGCCGCCGGCCTGCTCCTGCTGGCCGGCCTCGGCACCTCGCTCGCGCGGCTGCGCCAGCGCCGCCTCGCACGCTGACGCGACTGCGCTGAACCCGCCTGGTTGAGCCGGTCCGGGCGCCGTCCGACGCGCCTGCCACTGTATCTGGCGTGCGACGGGGAGAGACAACGCCAGATCTAGCGGCGGGCAGATGATCTGCCCGAGCTGCAGCGAAGGCGAGACGCGCGTCCTGGAGTCCCGCATGAGCGATGCCGGCGAGGCCATCCGCCGCCGTCGCGAGTGCCTCGACTGCCACGCGCGCTTCACGACGTTCGAGCGCTTCGAGCAGTCGGTGCTGTGGGTCGTCAAGCGCGACGCCAGCCGCCAGCCGTTCGATCGCCCGAAGCTGCTGCGCGGCCTCGAGCGCGCGTGCGTCAAGCGCCCGGTGGCGCTCGACGCGATCGAGCGCATCGTCGCGGCCGTCGAGGCGGGGTTCCGCGGCGACGGCCTCTCGGAGGTGCCGTCGGAGGCGATCGGCGAGGCCGCGCTGCGTCATCTGCGCGAGCTCGACGGCGTCGCGTACATCAGATTTGCGTCCGTCTACCGGTCGTTCGAGACCCCGGACGAGTTTCAGCGCGAGCTCGAAGCGCTCGAGTTCGACGGGCGAACATTCGTTCGCTCCGCCGTCCTCTAGTGCGATAGAATGAAGGCCCCATCAAAGGAGGGGATGGACCCTTGGCGACCACGGACACAGCGGCCGCGATCTCGGCCGACGACCCGCAGATCCCGCTCGACACAGCGCGTGCGATCGGCATCACCCGGCGCAACACCACGCCGGGCGTCGACCCGTACGACGAGGTCGAATGGGAGGTGCGCGACGCCGTCATTCCCGGCAAGGACGGGCCCGCCTTCGAGCAGCGCGAGGTGGAGTTCCCGATCTTCTGGTCGGCGACGGCGACGAACATCGTCGCGCAGAAGTACTTCCGCGGACCGCTCGGGTCGCCGCAGCGCGAGCGCTCCGTTCGCCAGATGATCTCGCGGGTGGTCGACACGATCACCTCGTGGGGCCGCAAGGACGGCTACTTCGCCGACGGCGACGAGGCCGACACGTTCCACGCCGAGCTCAAGCACCTGCTGCTCAACCAGTACGCGGCCTTCAACTCGCCCGTCTGGTTCAACGTCGGGTTCGAGGAGCGGCCGCAGTGCTCCGCGTGCTTCATCCTCGCCATCGACGACTCGATGGACTCGATCCTGAACTGGATCGTCGAGGAGGGCAGGATCTTCCGCGGCGGCTCGGGCTCGGGCATCAACCTCTCCCGCGTGCGCTCCTCCAAGGAGCAGTTGTCGAAGGGCGGCTACGCCTCCGGCCCGGTCTCGTTCATGCGCGGCGCCGACGCCTCGGCGGGCACGATCAAGTCGGGCGGCAAGACCCGCCGCGCGGCCAAGATGGTCGTGCTCGACGTCGATCACCCCGACATCGAGGAGTTCATCTGGTGCAAGTCGCGCGAGGAGGAGAAGGCGCGCTCGCTCCAGGAGGCCGGCTACGACATGTCGCTGGACTCCCCCGACTGGGCGTCGATCCAGTACCAGAACGCGAACAACTCGGTGCGCCTGACCGACGAGTTCATGCGCGCGGTCGAGGCCGATCGCGACTGGAACCTGACGGCGCGCACCTCCGGTGAAGTCGTCAAGACGGTGCGGGCGCGCGACCTCATGCGCCAGATCGCCGACGCGGCGTGGCGCTGCGCCGATCCGGGCATCCAGTTCGACACGATCATCAACGACTGGCACACGTGCCCGAACACGGGGCGCATCAACGCGTCGAACCCGTGCTCGGAGTACATGCACGTCGACAACTCGGCCTGCAACCTGGCAAGCCTGAACCTCATGCGCTTCCGCAAGGCGGACGGCGAGTTCGACGTGGACGGCTTCTCCCACGCCGTCGACGTCGTCTTCACGGCGCAGGAGATCCTGGTCTCCAACTCGTCCTACCCGACCGAGCAGATCGGCGAGAACGCGCACAAGATGCGCCAGCTGGGGCTCGGCTATGCCAACCTCGGCGCCCTGCTGATGGCTCGCGGCCTGCCCTACGACTCCGACGAGGGCCGCGCCTACGCCGCCGCCATCACGGCGCTCATGACCGGCCGGGCCTACCGCAAGTCGGCCGAGATCGCCGCCCGCATGGGGACGTTCTCGGAGTACGAGCGCAACCGCCAGCCGATGGTGCGCGTGATGGAGAAGCACCGCGCCGCGGTCGCCAACATCGCCGATCGCGAGACGATCGCCGAGGATCTCGTTGACGCCGCCCGCGGCGCGTGGGACGAGGCGCTCTCGCTCGGCCGCGAGCACGGCTACCGCAACGCGCAGGCCACGGTGCTCGCACCGACGGGGACGATCTCGTTCCTGATGGACTGCGACACGACGGGCGTCGAGCCCGACTTCTCGCTCGTCAAGACCAAGCGCCTCGTCGGCGGCGGCGAGCTCACGATGGTCAACGGCACGGTGCCGCTCGCGCTCCAGGTGCTCGGCTACTCGCAGACCGAGGGCGAGGCCATCGTCGCGCACATCGCCGACCGCAACACGGTCGTCGGCGCGCCGGCCATCAAGCCGGAGCACCTCGCGGTCTTCGACTGCGCGATGGGCGATCGCGCGATCGACTACAACGGCCACGTCTCGATGATGGGCGCCGTCCAGCCGTTCATCTCGGGGGCGATCTCCAAGACCGCCAACATGCCCGAGTCGGC
>DASXXY010000167.1:0-2175 GCA_036502805.1 Gaiellales bacterium
CGCCTGCGGCCCTCGTCCATGTTGACGAGGATCCGGCCGTCCTCCCAGTCGTACCATGTGGCGACCGTCACCGGGGCGCCGTCGGGACGGACCGTCGCGATCACCGCGGCGTTCGGCCGGGTTAGGAACGCGACCAGCTGGGGAGGCATCGGTCGCCCTGGCACGCGGCCAGCGTACCATCCGGCACCTCTCCCTCCGGAGCGACCCGAACCGCGATGCCGAGCGATCCGCCCACCTATGCACCCATGCTCGCCGCGACCTCGCAGACCGTCCCGCGCGGCGACGACTGGCGCTTCGAGATCAAGTGGGACGGCTTCCGCGCGGTCGCGCGCGTCGACGGCGACGACGTGCGCCTGTGGTCGCGCAACGGCAAGACGCTCGCGCGGCCCGAGATCGCGCACGCGCTCCCGCTCGCGCTCACGAGCGCCGACTGCGTGCTCGACGGCGAGCTGGTCGCGTTCGACGAGCACGGCGTCCCGAGCTTCTCGCTCTTCCAGCAGGGCAAGGGCGCGACCGCGTACGTGATCTTCGACCTGCTCGAGCTCGACGGGCGGCCGGTGACGGGCGAACCGTGGACGCGGCGGCGCGAGCTGCTGACGGCGCTCGTGCGACCCGGCGCCGCCTCCGTCGTGCTCTCGCAGGTCTACGCGGACGGCGAGGCGCTGCTCGACGCGGCGCGCCGGCGGGGGCTCGAAGGCGTCATGGCGAAGCGCACGGGCGCGCTCTACAAGCCGGGCAGGCGCAGCGACGACTGGCGCAAGCTGAAGCTCCGCCAGGAGGCCGTCCTGCGCATTGCCGGCTACACGAGCGGCCAGGGGGCGCGCTCCCGGCTCGGCGCGCTGATCCTCGCGACCGGCGACCTCGAGTACGCCGGCAACTGCGGCAGCGGCCTCTCCGACGCCGGCATGGCGACGCTGCTGGAGGCCCTCGCTCCGCTCCGGCGCGAGACCTCGCCGCTGCGTGGCGCGGGGCCCGCCGGCC
Source organism: Gaiellales bacterium (assembly GCA_036502805.1). Lineage (GTDB taxonomy): Bacteria > Actinomycetota > Thermoleophilia > Gaiellales > JALYLC01 > JALYLC01. The sequence continues at coordinate 982 of DASXXY010000167.1, forward strand.
CGGCCGCGCGCGCTCGCATCACCTGGGTCGAGCCCCGCCTCTCGTGCGAGGTGGAGTTCGCCGAGTGGACGCAGGATCGGCGCCTGCGCGCGCCCGTGTTCAAGCGACTCGCGAAGGAGCAGCCCGTGACGACGCCCCCGCCGAAGCCCGCCCGCGAGCTGAAGCTCACGAACCTCGACAAGCTCTTCTTCCCGGCCGAGAAGATCACGAAGGGCGATCTGCTGGCGTACTACCGGCAGGCCGCGCCGCTGATCGTGCCCTACCTCCGCGACCGGCCGATCACGCTCGTGCGCTACCCCGACGGCATCGAGGGCAAGCACTTCTTCCAGAAGCAGCGCCCGCCGCACGCGCCCGCGTGGATGGAGACGGCGTCGCTGCCGAGCAGCTCGGACGGCAGCGGCAAGTCGATCGACTACCTCGTGATCGACGACGAGGACGGGCTCGTGTGGACGATCAACGCGGGCTGCATCGACGTTCACGCACCCTACGCCCGCGCGCAGAGCTTCAGCTCGCCCGACTTCGCGCTCTTCGACCTCGATCCGTCGCCCGGCGTGACGCTCGCGCAGACGGGCCGCGTCGCGCTGCTCGTGCGCGACGCGCTCGCCGTGCTCGAGCTGACGGCGGTCGTGAAGACTTCGAGCGCCGAGGGCATGCATCTCGCCGTGCCGCTGCGCCCTGGCCACACCTATGCGCAGGCGCGCTCGCTCGTGCAGCTCGTCGCCCAGGCGCTCGAGCGCGCGCACCCCGACCTCGTCACGACAGAGTGGAGCAAGGCCCGGCGCCACGGCGTGCTGATCGACTCCAACCAGGTCGGCTACGGCCGCACGATGTCGGTCGCCTACTGCGTGCGACCGCGCGCCGGCGCGCCCGTCTCCATGCCGCTGACGTGGGACGAGGTCGAGTCGGGCGCGTTCGCGCGCGCCCGCCCGACGATGCGCGCCGCGCTGCGGCGCATGGACAAGACGGGCGACCCGTTCGCCGGCGCGCTCGCTGGCGACCAGCGGCTCCCCGCGGCGCTGCTCGGCTAGGACGCCGCCGCGACGGGCTGCGCGTAGCGCTCGAGGTCGCCGAGCCGCTCGACGAGCTGCTCGGGCGCGTCGTAGACCGCCACGGCACCCGCGCGGCGCAGCTCGGCGGCGCCATAGCCACCGGTCATGACGCAGACGGTGCGCACGCCCGCCCGGTCGCCCGCGC
>DASXXY010000168.1:0-5098 GCA_036502805.1 Gaiellales bacterium
CGATCACGCCCGCATTCTCACCGGGCCCCTGGAGCACGCGCCGACCGTTCACCGGCAGCCGCCGCAGCTCGAGGCGCGAGTGCTTGTAGCCGCAATGCTCCGACCACAGCAGCGAGTAGACGGCCAGCTCGAAGTCGTTCGGAGACCGCTCGAGCGCCTTCTCGATCTGCGCGTACTCGGCGTCCGTCAGCCCGAGGGCACGATGGAGCGGCTGCTGGGTCGCCTGTGTCACGCGTTCACGGGATGCTATCGAACCCTCTCGGGGCGTCTGGGCAGGTCACCGGCCGGTCGTGAGGACCATGCGGAACCGGGCCTCGCCCGACAGCATCTTCGCAAACGCCTCGCCCGCATCCTCGAGCCTGGCCTCCTCGACCAGCGGGCGCACGCCGTGCAGCGCGGCGAAATGCAGCGTCTCCTCGACGTCGCGCGAGGTGCCCGACGCATGGCCGTAGACCTTGCGGCAGCCGCCCACGAGCTGGAACGGGCTGACCTCGATCGGCGCGGCGTCCACGCCGACGACGATCAGCTCGCCACGGTGCGTGAGGCCGTCGATCACGGCGCTCATCGCGGCGCTGCTCGTGACCGTCGCGAGCACGACCTTGGCGCCGCCGAGCGCCTGCAGCGCCTGCGCGACATTCACGCTCGAGGCGTCGATGTAGTGGTCGGCGCCGAGCTCGCGCGCGAGCGTCTCCTTGTCGGCGCCGCGCGCGATCGCGACCGTCTCGAAGCCGAGCTTGGACGCGAACTGCACGCCGAGGTGGCCGAGGCCGCCGACGCCGAGGATCGCGACGAGGTCGCCCGGCCGCGCGACGCTGCGGCGCAGCGCGTTGAAGACGGTCACGCCGGCGCAGCCCATCGGCGCCGCCTCGGCCGCGCTCAGCCCGTCCGGGATGCGCGCGAGTGCCGTCGCGGGCACGATCGCGGCGTCCGCGAAGCCGCCGGGATAGGCGACCCCGGGGATCTGCAGCTCGGCGCAGTTGATGGCGTCGCCCTCGCGGCACGGCACGCAGCGGCCGCAGTTGCCGCCGAACCAGCCGACGCCGACGCGCTGCCCGAGCTCGAAGCCCTCGACGCCCTCGCCGATGGCGTCGACGCGCCCGGCCATCTCATGCCCGGTCACGCACGGGAACGTCGTCCCCGGCATGTGGCCCGACGTGATCATCGCGTCGGAGTGGCAGATGCCGTTGGCCTCGATCGCGATGCGCACCTGCCCGCGCCCGGGCTCGGGCGTGGGCTGCTCGACGAGCTGGAAGTCGGCGCCGGCCTCGTCGACCTGCATGGAGCGGTAGGTGCCTGGCATGTGCGGTCCTTCGCTGGAGTGCGGTGCGTCGTCGTACTGCACTCTTCCCGACCTTGGCCTCCGCAGTCGCGGCTTCCCGCCAATCGGCTCACATCCGGCACACGCCGTCACGGACGCGTCACCTCGCGCCTGCCACCCTGGCTCGACGGCCACAACGGCGAGAGGGATGGGCATGACGGGCAAGAGGGTTCAGCTGCCGTGGGGCAGGGCCACGGTCGAGGAGGAGACGACGATCCCGGGGAGCGCGACCGAGCGCGAGACGGAGCTCGGCGTCGCGCGCCTGACGGGCGCGGACGGCGAGCAGATGCTGCGCTTCTTCTACCGCAGCGACGGCCGCACCGTGCGCGGGCCGCTGACGCTGCGCTCCGCCGAGATCGCGGCGCTGGCGCGCGAGTTGCGCAAGCAACCGGCGCTGCGGAAGCTCGTCAGCGGGCTCGGGAAGTGAGGCCGGGCCGCGTGCGCGGCGTGCGCGCGCTCAGCGCTCGCGCAGGTCGCGCGCGAGCTCGGCGTCGCGCTCCGCCGCAATCTGCGCGAGCGTCGCCTCGTCGGCCCACAGGGCGCGACCGAGGTCGCCGGCGTCGCCTGCGTTCGAGAGCACGGGGAACAGCTCCCCGGCCACGCGCTGCCAGGTCTCGATGCCGCCGAGCGAGGCGGCCGCGAACGGGCCGACGTGCTCCCAGCGGCGCGCGTTGCCGAAGCGCACCACCTCGTCGACCGCCTCGGGCGTCGCGACGCCGTTGTCGACGATCCAGAGCGCCTCGCGCAGCAGGGCGTGCTGGAGGCGGTTCCAGATGAAGCCGGGCACGTCGCGCTGCACGAGCACGGGGCGCTTGCCGCAACTCGCGACCGCGCCGCGCGCCAGCTCGACCGCCTCCGGCGTGCTGCGCGGGCCCGCGATCACCTCGACGAGCGGCATCAGGAGCGGCGGATTCCAGTAGTGCGTGCCGACCGTGCGCTCGGGCGCGCCGCAGGCCTCGCCGATCTCGCCGATCGAGAGCGACGAGGTGTTGGACGCGATCACCGCGCCGGGGAAGTGCGCGGCGAGCGGCCGCAGCACCTCGCCCTTGAGCGCGAGATCCTCGGGGATCGACTCGACGAGGAGGTCGCAGCCGGTGAGCTCGGCGAGCTCGCCGGCGACCGTCAGCCGCCCCGCGGCGGCGCTCGTCGCGGCGGCATCGTGCAGACCCAGGCGGAGGGCGGTCGCGAGGGCCTCGTCCGCTCTCGCCCGCGTCACGTCCGGACGGCGGGCGAGGCAGGCCACGCGGTGGCCGCCGAGCGCGTACTCGGCCGCGATCTGCGAGCCCATCAGCCCGGCACCGACGACGACGACGTCCATCAGCGGCGATCATAGGGCGATGCGCATCGTGATCACCGGCGGTCTCGGCATGCTCGGCACCGAGCTCGCCCGCAAGCTCCACGCCACCCGCCCCGCCGACGAGCTGGTCCTGCTCGACATGCCCGCCGCGCTGGCGCCGCCCGACGACCTCGCCGACGCGCTCGTGCTGCGCGGCGACATCCGCGACGCCGCGCTGCTCGGCGAGGCGCTCGACAGTCCCGAGGTCGCCGTCGTGCACCTCGCGTCCGTCGTCAGCGGCGGGGCCGAGCGCGACTTCGACGCCGCGCTCGAGGTCAACCTCGACGGCGGGCGCGCGCTCGTCGCCGCCTGCCGCGCACACGGGGGCGCGCCGCGCCTCGTCTTCACGAGCTCGCTCGCCGTGTTCGGCGGCGAGGTCGCGCTCGGGCCCGTCGACGACGGCACGCGCACGACGCCCGCGACGACCTACGGCGCGACCAAGGCGATGCTCGAGCTGCTGTTCGCCGACGCCACGCGCAAGGGCTTCCTGGACGCGCGCTCGGCACGGCCGCCGACGGTGATCGTCCGGCCCGGCGCGCCCAACGCTGCCGCCTCCGGGTTCGCGAGCGCCGTCGTGCGCGAGCCGCTCGCCGGCCGGCCGGCGACGCTGCCGATCGGGCTCGACGTGCCCGCCGCCGTGATCGGCGTCGACACGGCCGTCGGGTGCCTCGCGAAGCTGCTCGACGTGGACGGCGACGCGCTCGGTAGCGGCCGTGCGCTCAACCTGCCCGGGCTCGTGACGACCGCCGGCGAGCTGCTCGCGGCGCTGCACGCGGCCGTCGATCCCGCGACGCTCGCGCCCGTGACCGTCGAGGTCGACCCGGCGATCGAGGCGATGGTGCGCGGCTGGCCGACCGGCTGGAGCTCGCCCTGCGCCGATGCGCTCGGGCTCCCGCGCGACGAGGACGCCGCGGCGATCGTGAACGCCTACCTGCGGCGGATCGGGCGGTGAGCAGGGAGAGCGAGGCCGTCCGCGCGATCTGCGCGCGACAGGACGGCGCCGAGCTCGTGTTCCCGTTCGGCCCGCAGGCCGCCGTGTACAAGATCGCGGGCAAGATCTTCGCCGTCGTCGGCGTGGACGGATCGCCGCTCCAGCTGACGCTCAAGTGCGACCCCGAGCACGCCGAGGCGCTGCGCGGCGAGCACGACGCGATCACGCCCGGGTATCACATGAACAAGCGCCACTGGATCACGGTCGCGCTCGACGGCAGCGTGCCCCGGAAGCTCGTGGCGGAGCTGGTCGAGGACTCCTTCGACCTCGTCGCGCCCACGCGGCGCTGATGCGGCACAGTGGGGTGATGTCCTCGGCCGGCACCGCAGCGATCCTCCCCGTCGCCGTCTCGCACGCCTGGCAGAGCACGCCGGTCAGGACCGATCCGCCGCGTACCGCCGAGCACCTCGTGTGGCAGGCGGCGTTCGCGCTCAGCGCGGCGACGCCGATCCGCGTCGCCGCCCTGCTCGAGCACCGCGGCGAGCTGCACTGGGCGCTGCGGCCCGAGGACGCGGCGTGCGAGCTCGAGCTGTGCGCGCGCTTCGCCCCGTGGCGGTTCCGCACGTCGGAAGCCGTCGCGATCAACTTCGAGGGCCGGCAGATCCGCGTCACCGACGCCGCGCTCAAGCAGGATGCGCGCGCCGTGGCCGAGATCGTGGCGCCCGCGAGGGCGCAGACGCGCGCCGTCACGACCGTCCTCCGCCTGCCCGCGCACGGCCTCGCGCTCGCGTTCCTGGCCGTCGCCGAGGACGAGACCGAGACGACCCGGCTCGGGCGCTGGCGCCTCCGGGCGAGCGTCGCCGAGACGCTCGACGAGCGGCTCGGGCCGCTCGCGAGCGGCTACCAGACCGGCACGGTCGTGGAGCGTGCCGATGCGGACGCCGACCGGGCCGAGGGCAGCGCCGGCTAGGCGGTCGCTGCGACCGCGTTGCGGTGCGCCTTCGCGAGCGCGACCAAGCCGTGCAGGAGCGGGCGGCCCCCGACCGGGCCGAGCAGCTCGTCCATCGCGTGCTCGGGGTGCGGCATGAGGCCGCAGACGTTGCCGGCCTCGTTCGTGACGCACGCGACGTCGGCGAGCGCGCCGTTCGGGTTCGCGGCGTAGCGCAGCGCGATCTGCCCGGCGGCCTCGACGCGCTCGAGCTCCTCGGGCGGCGCGTACCAGGCTCCGTCGTGGTGCTTGACGGGGATGCGCACGACCGCGCCGGGCTCGAGCTCGCGGAGCCAGGGCGAGCCGGCGTGCTGGACGACGAGGTCGACGTCGCGGCAGACGAAGCGGCCGTGGTGATTGGGCCGCAGGACGCCGGGCAGGAGCCCGGCCTCGCACAGCACCTGGAAGCCGTTGCAGATGCCGAGCACCGGCCCTCCCGCCGCCGCGAAGGCCTCGAGCTCGCGCATCATCGGCGCGAAGCGCGCGATCGCGCCGGCGCGCAGGTAGTCGCCGTACGAGAAGCCG
>DASXXY010000169.1:0-2403 GCA_036502805.1 Gaiellales bacterium
TGACGTACGTCTCGAGCGTCTCCGAGCGCGGGTTGCGGAACGTCTTCGGCAGCATCAGCGCGACGGCGATCAGGTCGGCCGCGACGACCGAGCAGGTCGCGACCGTCGGATCGTCAGCGACCTGCCAGCCGATCACGCCGAGCGCCGCGATGCCGAGCAGCGCGAGCTCGAGCGGGCTGACGCCGCCGACGCCGCGGCGCAGCGAGAGCAGGAAGATCGCGGCGCACGAGACGACCTGCCCGCAGATCAGCACGAGGCTCCACGACGCGCCGCTCGCCCACTGCGACGAGAGCACGACGAGCGAGAGCGTCATCCAGATCGTCCAGGTGGAGCGCTGCGGCGTCGTCGTGCCGCGCAGGACGTCGCGCAGGTACGGCGCCGTCGCCACGAGCTGCAGGATCCCCGCGAGTATGCCGAAGGCGGCCTGCATCGGGACGGATCGTAGGGTGGGCCCGGCGCGGGCGGCCGCGGGTCGCGCGCGTGGCACGATGCCCGCCATGCAGATCGGCATCATCCTCCCCCAGAACGAGATCGGCGACGACCCCGGAGCCATCCGCGAGTTCGCGGCGGCCGCCGAGGACGGCGGCTTCGAGCACCTCGTCGCGTTCGACCACGTGGTCGGCAGGGACGACTACGCGGCGCAGCCGTTCCACGAGCCGTTCGTGCTCTTCGGGTTCATCGCCGCGTGCACGCGCACGATCGAGCTCACGACCGGGATCATCATCCTGCCGCAGCGCCAGACCGCGCTCGCCGCCAAGCAGGCCGCCGAGGTGGACATGCTCTCGGGCGGCCGCCTGCGACTCGGGCTCGGCGTCGGCTGGAACCCGCTCGAGTACGAGGCGCTCGGCGAGGACTTCCACACGCGCGGCAAGCGCATGGACGCCCAGATCCCGCTCCTGCGGCGGCTCTGGACGGAGAGCCGGGTCAGCGACGGCATCGACCGTGAGCAGTTCGCGGACGTCGGCCTCAACCCGCCGGCGATCCGCGACATCCCGATCTGGCTGGGCGGCAAGGGCCCTGCGGCGGTGCGCCGCGCGGTCGCCTGGGGCCACGGGCTGATCCTCACGGTCGGCGGCGACGACGCCGACGAGCAGTTCCGCGACGTGCGCTCGCGCCTCGACGCCGCAGCGGATGCCGCGGGCCGCCCGCGCGCCGAGCTCGGCATCGAGGTCTGGCACGCCACCAAGGAGGGCGGCCCGGATGAGTGGCGCGCCGCTGCCGAGCATGCGCGCGAGCTCGGCGCGACGCACCTCAGCGTGCAGACCTATGCGGCCGAGCCGATCACGCCCGCGGAGCACATCGCGCGCGCCGGCCTGATCGCGGACGCGATCATCGCCGGCTGACGCGCGCGCGAGGGTCGGTGCCTGTCGATGCTCGCGGCGCTGCAGAGCGCCGGCAACCTCGCGGCCTCGGGCGTCGCGGGGCTGCTGTGGACGCTCGTCTCGCCGCGCGCGGCTTTCGCGTACGCCGTCGTCTGCATGCTGCTCGCGCTCGCCGGCCTCGCGGTCGCCCGCCGCCGCGCGTGACGTTCAACCGATCGGTTGACTTTCGCGTCGTCCTGAGCTACGTTCAACCACATGGTTGAGGATGTCGCACGGATGGACGAGGTCTTCCACGCGCTCGCGAACGGCGCGCGCCGCGACATGCTCGGCCGGCTCGCAGGCGGCGAGCTGACCGTGGGCGAGCTTGCCGAGCCGCTCACGATCTCGCTGGCCGCGGCGTCGAAGCACATCCAGGTGCTCGAGCGGGCAGGGCTCGTGCTCCGCACCGTGCACGGCCGCCGTCATGTCTGCAGCCTCCAGCCGGCGCCGCTCGCCTCGGCCGCGGACTGGCTCGCGTTCTACGAGCGCTTCTGGAGCGAGCGCCTCGACGCGCTCGAGTCGCTCTTCCGCCCGACCGTGCCACCGAAAGGATCGAAGACATGACGACGACGACCGAGAATCCCGTCGTCCGCCTCACGCGGACGATCCCCGCTCCGCCCGAGCTCGTCTACCGCGCCTGGCTCGAGCCCGACCTGATCGACCGCTGGATGGCGCCGGGCGAGCTGTCCGTGATCCGCTCCGAGGTGGACGAGCGCGTCGGCGGAATGCATCAGGTCTGGCAGTCCCGCGACGGTCGCGACGCGGGCGGCTTCGAGAGCGAGATCCTCGAGCTCCAGCCAGGCCGGCGCATCGTCTTCCGCTGGGGCTTCGTCGGCCCGGAGCGCGGGGCCGACCCCTCGCACGCGTCGCTGCTGACGCTGACGTTCCGGGACGCTCCCGACGGCGCGACGGAGCTGACGCTCGTGCACGAGCAGCTCGCCGCGCTCGCGGCCGCCATGCCCGGCATGGACGGCATGATCGACACGGGCTGGAACATGGCGCTCGACAAGCTCACCGAGAAGGTCGCGGAGCTGCCGCGATG